>JBCDAD010000012.1:0-37862 GCA_039186325.1 Pseudomonadota bacterium
CACCGCCGTCATGTCTCACCGGTCCGGCGAAACCGAGGACACCACGATCGCTGATCTCGCGGTGGCGACCAATTGCGGGCAGATCAAAACCGGCTCACTTGCGCGATCAGACCGGCTCGCCAAATATAACCAGTTGATCCGCATCGAAGAGGAATTAGCCGGGATTGGCCGCTATGCCGGCGCATCAGCCTTACGCCGCTAGGAATCGCGCTTTCGTCACAATCTTAAGTGATTGTTAACCAGGATTGATTCTTTTCTCCGTGAAGACGGGATCGGGGACAGTGCGTAGTTCGTTTTTAATCGATGTGGCGGCGCCGACACTTTGCCTGTGTTGGGCGGCGGCCATGATATACAGCGCCTTTGCAGGCGATGGCGGATATCGTGCGCTTGCCGAACTGAACCAGCGGCTGGCGCTGGAACAGGCTGAACTTGACGATTTATCGGCGCGCCGTCTGACGATGGAAAAACGAGCCGATCTTTTAAACTCGAAATCCCTTGATCCCGATTTGATCGATGAGAAAATCCGATCGGTGCTCGGCTTTAGCGCTCCCGGCGATATAATTATCCCGAAAGCGGAATTTGAGAAATTAATGCGCGCCGCCGAAGCGGAAATCGCCGCTTCGAAGTAGCGCCGGCGCGCCCTTGCCGCAGCCGTCTTCAGCCGATAATCAGTAGATTAAACGGCGAACGGAGCGCATTTTATGGCGGCGGATGGCAAGGCGGCTACCAATCTTTCTGCGACATCTGATGAGTTGCTGAAATATTATCGCGACATGATCCTGATCCGCCGTTTTGAAGAAAAAGCCGGTCAGCTTTACGGCATGGGCCATATTGGCGGTTTTTGTCATCTTTATATCGGCCAGGAAGCAGTCGTTGTGGGCATGGAGGCCGTCAAAAAAGACGGTGACCAGACAATCACGGGATATCGCGACCACGGGCATATGCTTGCGTGCGGTATGGATCCAAAAGGCGTCATGGCCGAGCTGACAGGACGCATTGGCGGCTATTCCAAAGGGAAGGGCGGGTCCATGCACATGTTCTCCAAAGAGAAAGAATTTTATGGCGGTCATGGCATTGTCGGCGCCCAGGTGCCGTTGGGAGCCGGGCTTGCGTTCGCAAACAAATATCGCGGAAACGACAATGTAAGCCTGACCTATTTTGGTGATGGCGCGTCAAATCAAGGGCAAGTCTTTGAAGCGATGAATATGGCGCAACTTTGGAAGCTGCCGGTTTTATTCATTATCGAGAATAACCAATATGCGATGGGTACAAGCGTCAAGAGGTCCCATTCAGAGACACACCTCTATAGGCGCGGCGCCTCATTCGGTGTTCCGGGCATGGAAGTTGACGGAATGGACGTGGTCGCTGTCCGCGAAGCCGGCCGCGAAGCCGCCGATCATGCACGCCGCGGTGATGGGCCTTATGTTCTGGAAATGAAAACCTACAGATATCGTGGTCACTCGATGTCCGATCCGGCGAAATACCGCACGCGCGAAGAGGTCGACGATGTTCGCGAGCACAATGATCCAATCAATGGTTGCGCCCAACGGATCTACGAAGCGGGCTATGCGGACGAGGCCGCTCTCAAAGCGATCGATAAGGAAGCAAAAGCGATTGCCAAAGATGCGGCGGATTTCGCGCTGGAAAGTCCCCTACCTGACCCGGCTGAGCTTTACGAAGACATTGTCGCCTAGGCTGCTGCATTCGGCTGTCCGGGCGTAAGTTCGTTTGCAGCCAATTTTGTAAACCAGGAGATCCATGGCTCTGTTGACCAGGGACGCGAGTGGAGACTTGCGGTTGAAGATTGGAAAATTGATGCAATTTTCCTCAAATACATCTGCAAATTTTTGCAGATGTATTTCCCCCGGTAAGGTAAATACCGCGTTTTCTGGCGGTCTCCCGATCTCATGTCTTAAGGCTTTCGCTGACCCGCGGGCATTTTTCATCAGTCTTCAAATTAACCAAGTCCGCACACAATCCATTAATTACGCGCAAGGTATTTTGCACGCTCGGAATAGAAGACCCCGAGCGGGCAGGATGTTGAGTCATGCGCAACGTTGTTCAGCAGAAAATGCGGAATTTCAGCTCATCGAAATTTTGTCCAGGCGCGACGCGCATACGTCATTTTGCCGGGGATGAGCGCGGCAATATCGCCATCATGCTCGGGTTCATGGTGCTGGTGTTGTTTGGCTTTGCAGGCGCAGCGGTCGATTATTCCCGTTTCAATGCTGTAAAGTCCAACATGATTGAATCACTAGATGCTGCGGGTCTTGCGATTGCTCAGTTGTCAGCGGACGACGAAAACCTATCTACCGATGACTTGAAGGCATATGGACGAAAGTTTTTTCATGAGAATTTTCGATATGACGCGCTGATCCAAAATATGGATGTCGACTTTACAATTACGGCCGCGAAGATCATTCCGGAAGTAACCGGCACAATGAAAACAAGTCTTTTAAGTGTCGGATTTTTTGATGAATTCAACATGACGAGCTCGACGGAGATCACTCGGTTGGGAACCGGGCAAATTGAGCTTGCTCTGGTTCTAGACGCCACCGGTTCTATGAACGACCCTGATGGAGACAGCACGCGAATTGAAAGTCTAAGAACTGCCGTTGATTCACTCTTGACCGTTATTTTTGCGGATGACGCCGTAGCTGATCACGCAAAAATTGCCGTTATTCCGTTTAATGGATTTGTCAATCCAGGCGAGTCTTCCGGCTGGGCATCCGGTTGGGGCGATTTGAATGGCGAGGCGTATTATCACGGTGCTCACTTTATCCATGTTGATGAAGATGGCGAAGTTAATATGGATACTGCCGTTAACCACTATAATTTATTTGATTCTGTTCCGGAGACGGATTGGAAGGGCTGTGTCGAAGCGCGTCCATACCCGCTTGACGAATTAGATGTTCCGGCCAACGGATCTACATCAGCTTCCGCACTTACAGATGCTTTGGACGTACCGTCAGATATTAACAGCCCGTCAAATCAATATGAGTGGTTGATGCACGACGCATTTAACGATGCGCCGGATATGTCCGCAGACGCTAGCGAGATATATAAATCCAAGCACTTAAAATTCGTTCCAGTTTTCGTTCCCGACGGGCCTGACTGCGATGCAAATTGGCGCGGGCGTTGTCCTTATTTTTATAGTAATTCGTATTGGACAGCTAGCGAGACTTTTACGGTCAATGGAAGTTCGTATACGCAGAACTTATGGAGAAGCTGGTTTGTCGATCCAAGCTACGATGGACGGACAGAAAGCGATTACTTTAATCGAAACTTCGTAGACGATGAGACTTTTATCGGTCGTTATTCCGGTGAACCGCTCGGCCGGTATGCAAAAATCGTCGAAGACTTTCAAAGCTTAGGCAATACAAACTATAGCTCGCTCTCCGATCAACACCAGAAATGGTATGATTTCATGGTATCGCTCGGCGTCAAGGATGGAACTGGCAACGATCAAGATTTCTATAATTACTACATAAGCTCGTCCTCAGATTCTAGTCATGCACGATCTGCAGAATACATATTGCGAATGGCATATCCAGGCTGGTGGGACCCGGCGACTGAAACATATAAATACCGATATGATCTCGGCGCTTCAATTGATGAAACAACAAGCGATTCTGATAGTTCGATGCGCGGCCCAAATAGGAATTGTCCTACCGAGATTTTGCCGCTTACCAACGTAAAATCAGACATTCAAACACATATGGACAAAATTTTTCCAAATGGAAATACAAACGCCGCTAATGGTGCGATATGGGGATGGCGTGCTGTTTCACCAGGTGCACCGTTTACGGAAGGAGCTGAATACTCAGACACAGATTGGCAAAAAGCCGTGGTCATCATGACCGACGGGAATAATAATGTATCCGACCGTGACACGCACTGGGAAACCGACTTCACTGCTTATGGTTATGCAATTGAAGAACGCATGGGTGTTGGTGTCGATACAGAAGGTGAAATAGAAGATGAGATAGATAATAAGATGCTCAGAATCTGTCATCGTATGAAGGAGCAAGGCATTCTTGTTTACACGATCGTCTTTGGTCTTGATAACCAAGAAACGGAAAATATTTTCAAGGCTTGCGCAACCAAAACGACAGCGCCGTACTATTATAAAGCACCGTCTGGTGAAGATCTTGACGCCGCTTTCGGCGATATCGCGCAAGATCTAGTCAGCTTGCATGTCAGTAAATAGTCGCTGATCGTTCATTTAGTCGTTGCTTAGTTTCTCGGAAAAAGATCGATATGAAGAAAAAAAATCGTTTTCTTTGGCCAAATAACGATGGCTCGGCGGCAATTGAATTTGCCATCGTTGCGCCCGTGTTTCTTGCGCTTTCCATGTCGATCATGGAGGTCGGTTGGTTCTATTTTGTGAATGCGACAGTGAACGCCTCTACGACCCAGGCAAGTCGGCTTGTCCGCACCGGTCAGGTTCAACTTGCGAATCTGGAGCAGGATGGATTTTTCGACCAAGTATGCGCGGTCGTCGACACTTTTAGCGACTGCGATGACGCGCTGACAGTAGATGTCGCCGTTTTTGATGATTTCGCTTCACTGGCCAGCGACACCTCAACGGCTACGTGCAAAGACGCGCCGCAATCAGAAATCGATGCGATTCCATTTGAGCCAGGTGGCGAAAATGAAATCGTCCGTGTACGTGTTTGTGTATTATATAATACCTTAAATCCTGCGATCGGCGTGAACCTCTCGGAAGAGGGAAGTAGCGTTCGGCGTATCGTTTCTTCGCTGGTTTTCCGAAATGAACCTTTCGAGCGTAATCAGGGCGGTCCCGCGACCTGAACTACCGCAATTAAATGGGTATGTTTTATGTTAAATAGGTTGTTTCGCGTATTGAATTTAGCACGCAAGGCTAATCGCTGCGAATCCGGTTTAGCAGCGACAGAATTTGCAATGTCTTTGCCAATAATGTTGCTGATTTTCTTCGGACTTACCGAAGGTTCTGACGCGCTGACGGCTGACCGTCGTGTTTCGGTCGCTGTCAATGCAATGGCGGATCTCGTTGCACAGGCCGAAGAAATCACACAAGACGAGGTAGACGATTTGTTCACAGGCGTCGAGCGTATGCTCGAGCCAAACGATCCGGAAGCTGCTGATTTTCGTCTTTTGAGCATTAGCTTGCAGAACGGGCAAGCGAAGGTTGACTGGAGCATCGACAATGGTGGGAGTGAACCCTACGAACCAAATAGCGTCTATGAGAATCTTGAGGACGAGACTATCCTTGAATCAGGTATTTCCCTCATTATTGTGGAGTTAACTTATTCTCATCAGACAACCATGGTGAACCGCATATTTGATGATCCAATAACCTTTGACCGTCGGGCGACGCGATGGCCGCGAACATCAAGCAAGGTTGAGTTGTGCAACAATCAAGGCGAGTGCGTCTGAGTTAGCTTCTAATTCAGTCTACTGGCTTACGAAGCCCTTGCAGTATCAAGAAACGCATCGAACATAATCAGGCTCCAGATCTCTTGGCTGTTGTCTGATGCTCCCCGTTGGTGGTCGTGCATCAAGCGTGACACTGCAGCTTCATCAAATAATCCGCTTTCCCGCCAGCGTTGTGACGCCTCCAGTCGTCCCGCCAGCCTGTTTTTGTCGCCACGTATCCAGTCAGCAAGCGGCAAACTAAAGCCTCGTTTTTTTTTGTGAACGAACCCGGCGCCAAGTCGCGGTTCCAGCGCAGTTTTCAATATCCGTTTGCCGGCGCCATTTTTGTGTTTGAATGCGCTTGGTAGCTGAGTCGCCCAGTCAACAAATGCAGCGTCCAGCATGGGCGGACGCGCTTCCAGGGAATTCGCCATCGATGCGCGATCAATCTTGGTGAGCATGCGCCCTGGGAGCCAGGTTTGAAAGTCGGCATATTGGGCGGCGGCGAGGGGATCATCAGTTTCGGCCGATTGTATTGCTGTTTTGATTATGTCGGCTGGATCATACGCATCTATCGTTTCGAGAAAATCGGCTGAGTAAATTCTTTTGATTCGTGCGGGCAGGCTTGCGGCGACACTGAGTGCGTAACCATCTGTAGTCGTATTACTCAAGGATTGCAGTGTTGTTTTCCAGCGCAAGGGGCGGGGGCCCCAATCCAATTTCGGATAGAAGCGTCCGGCTGGGCCGAGTATTAAGCGGCGTAATGATTGCGGCGCCAATGACCGCATGCGTTCTTCGGCCAGATGGAAGCCATACCGGCGGTAGCCGGCGAATAATTCGTCGCCGCCGTCACCGGTCAGCGCCACAGACACGTGTTGGCGTGCGATTTTGCAGACAAGGAAAGTCGGTAAGGCCGATGGGTCTGCGAAGGGTTCGCCATATGATTTGGCGATATGGTCAATGAGTTCGACGGCGTCGATTTCCGCGAGGTGCTCGTGATGGTCGGCATGAACCTTTGATGCGATTTCACGGGCGGGCGCTCTCTCGTCATACGCGGCGAAACGAAAACCGATTGTGCATGTGGTGGGAGCGCCGCCATTTTGCGCCATGGACATAACAACGCCTGCGGAGTCAATTCCACCGGAGAGAAATGCGCCAATCGGCATATCAGACATCATTTGCCTGCCAACGGCCTCATCGAGCCGGTGACGCAACATATCGGCCGCGTCATCAAATGTGAGAGATGTATCAGGATCGAATCGCGGTCGCCAATATCGGTCTATGCGCAACGGCGTCCCTGGCTTCAGCGAAAGGGTGCATCCGGGCGGTAGTTTGTAGACCGATCGATAGATCGTCTTCGGATCAGGAATATAACCGTATTGGAAGTAGTCAGCGATAGCCGTCGGCTCAATATCAAGAGGCGTCATTCCGGACGCAGCGATCGCTTGTATTTCAGACGCAAAAAGCAAAAAACCATCAGGGGTTTCACAGTAAAAAAGCGGCTTTTCGCCGAGGCGGTCCCGGGCGAGTAACAATTCGCGGGTTTGCGGCCGCCAAAACGCGAAGGCGAACATGCCGTGGAGCTGCAGAAGTGCGGACAAGCCATGGCGAGAGACCATCTCACACAACACTTCAGTGTCAGAGCGCGTGCGAAATATGTGTCCGGATGATTTTAGTGCTGATGCTAGTTCGGGAAGATTGTAAATCTCGCCATTGTAGCAGAGGACGCCGCCATCCACCGCGTGAAAGGGCTGCGCGCCGCCTACGCGGTCAATGATCGCTAAACGGCGATGGCCAAACCCGATGCCATTCTCGACGAAAAAACCCTCCCCATCGGGGCCACGGTGTGTCAACGCGTCCGTCATGCGTTGGAGTGCCGCTCGATCAATCGGCCGATTTTCGCGCTGGTCAATGATTCCTGCGATGCCGCACATTAGCTGGCAAAACCGATAGCCTGATCGCGGTTTGGTGTTTCGGCCTGTGTTTTTCCGGTTGCGCGCGCCGCAATGATAAGCGCGAAAAACAGCATCGCCAAAACACCTAAGCCGATGTCATCATGATCCGCCGCCAGGACGACAGCCCGGTCACCGTCCCGCGAAAGCAGAATTACCATCATAATACGGATAATATTAGCGAGTATCGCAAAAAGAGCGGCGGCGGCGATCATTATTATACAAGACCGCAAATGCCGGTAGGCAAGATACGAGATAAAGCTTGCAAACATGATGCTTGCCGAAATCAAGCTCAAGCCCGAACAGGCGGTCGTGATCTGGAATGCGCCCCATTCAGTGCGTATGAGATTTCCACTCAGGCTTACCGGCGTTCCGACTATTTTAAGGTCGCTATATGTTCCCCATGCGGCCCAATCTGCAAGGATTGGCCGTAAGCTTTCGCCGGTAGGAAGCGCAAATAGGATAAAACTACCGGGCAGTAGGTTATGCGGATAGTGCGTGGACGTTGCGCGCATAAACGACGCCATTAAGACGCCGATTAATCCGGCATGGGCCAAAAATTGAATATCATTCCGATCACCGACAAACCACGCGGCGCTGCACCCGGCGACCGCAATCAATGCACGAAAATTCACTGTTTTGACGTCAGCTTTCGTTTTCTGCGCTGAATGTCGCAACACCGGGAGGACCAAGATTACCGCGAGGACGGGCGCGAAGGCGCCGTGACGATAAGTCGGCGAAACAGCCCAGAACGAAAATAGATCGGGCGCGCCAACGACGACAACGACAGTTGCGATGGCCGCAAAAGCAATCAAATCGGGCGTAATTGCCCTGTCTTCGTTAACCGTTGATGTTTTCGGCGCGATCACAGGCAGTTTCCGACAACTCGATGATCAGATGGCTTCAAAATCCATTCCATCGTTGATGTCCGGATGGTTAACGCGCCTTTTTGCCTGCGATCAAGCTGTCCACAACGGCGGGATCGGCAAGCGTGGATATGTCGCCAAGGGTGTCGAAATCGTCTTCAGCAATTTTTCTCAGAATCCGGCGCATAATTTTGCCAGAGCGTGTTTTTGGAAGCGACGGCGCAAAATGGACCGTGTCGGGTTTAGCGATCGGGCCAATTTCCTTTCTCACCCAATCGGAGAGGGTAGCGGTTAGCTCAGGACTGTCGGTGACGCCCTCCATCAAAGTGACATAAGCATAAATGCCTTGCCCCTTTACGTCATGAGGGAAACCAACAACGGCGGCCTCCGCGACATCGGGATGGGCGACGAGGGCGCTTTCGATTTCCGCTGTGCCGAGGCGATGTCCGGACACATTAATTACATCGTCCACCCGGCCAGTGATCCAGTAATATCCGTCGTCGTCGCGACGGGCGCCGTCGCCGGTGAAATACGCGCCTGGATAGGTTTTAAAGTAGGTGTCGATAAAACGTTGGTGATCGCCGAAGACTGTACGCATCTGTCCCGGCCAGGAATCCGTCAAAATCAAATTGCCTGCGCCAGGTCCTTCGATTGTCTCGCCATTTGCATCAACCAGCGCCGGCGCAATACCGGGTAAAGGAAGCGTTGCCGACCCTGGCTTTAAATCTGTCGCGCCGGGCAAAGGCGAAATCAAAATGCCGCCAGTTTCGGTTTGCCACCAGGTGTCGACAATGGGCGTTTTACCATTCCCGACGACATCATAATACCACATCCATGCTTCGGGATTGATCGGTTCGCCGACGGACCCCAGCAAACGCAAGGTCGAACGATCAGTCTTGGTCACGAATTCATCGCCTTCGCGCATGAGCGCGCGAATGGCTGTCGGCGCGGTATAAAAAATATTTACCTTGTGCTTATCAACAACGCGCCAGAACCGGGATGCGTCCGGATAGGTTGGCACGCCTTCAAACATCAACGTTGTCGCGCCATTCGCTAAGGGCCCATAGACGATGTATGAGTGCCCTGTCACCCAACCAACATCAGCTGTACACCAATAAATATCGCCGCGCCGGTAATCGAAAACGGTTTCATGGGTATAAGCCGCGTAAGTCAAATACCCGCCAGTCGTGTGAAGGACGCCTTTCGGTTTTCCAGTGGAGCCAGATGTATAAAGAATAAACAGCGGATCCTCTGCGCCCATTGGCTCTGCGTCGCAATGGGGTGAAACGTCGTCGCGGGCTTCTCCGAACCAGAGCAAATCGCGCCCCGGCATTATTGGGCAATTTTTGTAGGTTCGCTCAACAACCAGCACGAGCCGCACATCGCCTGCTTTTTCCAATGCCGCATCAACATTGTGTTTCAGCGGAACGGTTTTTCCGCCGCGCACGCCTTCGTCAGCGGTAATAACGGCGACAGCGCCGCAGTCTTCGATCCTGGAGGCGAGAGCGTCCGGTGAAAAACCCCCGAAGACAACTGAATGCACGGCGCCAATACGCGCGCAGGCTAACATCGCGTAGGCGGCCTCAGGAATCATCGGCATATAAATGACGACGCGGTCGCCGCGCTTGACGTTCCGCGCCTTCAACAAATTGGCCATGCGGCAGGTTTCCGCGTGGGCTTCCCGGTAGGTGATTATTTTGTGTTGCGCTGGATCGTCTCCCTCCCAGATGATCGCTGTATCATCTCCGCGGTACTTCAGGTGACGGTCCAGGCAGTTAGTGCACGCGTTTAGTAATCCGTCTTCGAACCAATTAATCCGAAAATTATCCAGATCGAAACTTACATCTTTGGTTTTTTGCGGCTGTTGAATCCAATCGATGCGGTTTGCCGTCTCCCGCCAAAAACCTTCCGGGTCATCCGTGGCTGACCGCCGCATCCTTGATGCTGTCTCTTCATTAATGACGGCTTTCTCCGCAAAGCTAGATGAAACTGGTATTTTTCCGTCAGTGTTATCAGACATGATGGACGCCTTTTGGCTTCTTCAATATATTCAAAAAAATAGGCGATTGCGTCCATTGACACAATCGCCTTCGTTTCATCGCCGGATAAAAGCTTATCTTTTGGAAACTAGCTTTTCTTTCTTTTAGCGCGTTTCCGAGTTGTCTTCTTTTTCGTTTTCGCCGTACCCAAACCGATATCTTTAGCGAATTGAGACCGGCGTTTGGCGTAATTCGGTGCAACCATCGGATAGTCCGCTGGAAGACCCCATTTGTGCCGATACTCTTCCGGGCTCATATCGAAATGCGTGCGCAAATAACGTTTCAGCATTTTCAGTTTTTTGCCGTCCTCAAGGCAAATCACAAAATCCGGCGTGACAGATTTGTTGATCGGCACTGCCGGGTCCTGCAAGTTCAAGCCAGGAACGCCTTTGGTCGCCAGGCCGGAAAGCGTTGCGAAGACGTCATTTAAGAGAAGCGGCAATTCACTAGTCTGAACACTATTGTTGCTGACGTAAGCCGCGACAATTTCGGTAGTAAGCGCAATTGATTCTGATGCGTCTATTTCTTGAGTTTGTTTCGCCATGCGAAAAAGACTCTCCTTTATTGATACAAGCGCAATACGCCGTATGAAAAAGATCTTCTAGAATCCTATTTTTTGCGGAAGTCAGGAAGACCATTAATCCCCCTGCCAATGTTCCTAACGTTAGTTTAGAAAGACTTCAAGATAGAAGCTGAAAATTTGGTGTTTCTTTTTGTTTACCAGAGCAACGCGCCAATAAGTCGGCGAGGATTTGATTCGTTCGGAAACCCCGATCGAAACCGCTTAGTTTTGTGGATAAAAGTTTGAAGATTTGTTTTCAGTTTTGAATGCCTGCGCTTTATCAACTTATTATCGCACGAATAATGTAACAGCGGCTCAACTATGCGCCTGTTTGCGCCATTGTGGGCGGAGTATGGAATCTCTATACAACCGCTAAATCAGATAGCAATTGCGACAATCAAGTTGAGGCGAGCCCATGGGTCTGAAGGCAACGGCAACAACCGGGAACGGATTTTTCGACGCATCGTTGGCTGAGGCGGATAGTCGCGTTGATGAGCTAGTCAATCTGGAACTGCGCAGACAGCAGAACCAGATCGAGTTGATCGCGTCGGAAAATATCGTTTCACGCGCCGTGTTGGAGGCGCAAGGGTCTGTTCTCACGAATAAATACGCCGAAGGATATCCCGGGCGGCGCTATTACGGCGGGTGCGAGCATGTCGACGAGGTGGAGCGTCTGGCGATAGAGCGCGCTTGCACGTTGTTTGGGTGTGAGGATGCGATCGTTCAACCGCATTCAGGAAGCCAAGCCAATCAGGCGGTATTTATGGCGCTGATGCAACCAGGAGATACATTTCTGGGCATGGATTTGGCGAGCGGCGGTCACCTCACTCACGGCGGCGCGGCCAATCAGTCCGGCAAATGGTTTAACGCGGTGCATTATGGCGTGCGGGAAGATAATCAGCTTCTCGATTATGATCAGATCGCGACGCTCGCTGAGACACACAAGCCGAAAATCATTATCGCTGGCGGAAGCGCCTATTCACGCATAATCGACTTTGCGAAATTTCGTGAAATTGCTGACAAGGTCGGCGCCAAGTTGATGGTCGATATGGCGCATTTCGCGGGATTGGTCGCAGCCGGCTTGCATCCAAACCCCTGCGACTACGCTGACGCCGTGACAAGCACCACTCATAAAACACTGCGCGGACCACGCGGCGGGATCGTGCTCACCAATGATAAGGATCTGGCGAAGAAAGTAAGATCTGCATTGTTCCCGGGCATTCAGGGCGGACCGTTAATGCATGTCGTGGCTGCGAAAGCCGTTGCTTTTGGCGAAGCGCTGCAGCCGTCTTTCAAATCGTATATGCGCGCCGTAGCGGACAACGCCAAAGCCCTGGCTGCAGCGCTGGTCGAAGCGGGTTATGCGGTGGTCTCCGGCGGCACGGACACGCATTTGGCGTTGATCGATCTTCGCCCGAAAGGCGTGAAGGGCAATAATGCTGAAGATGCGCTGGAAGCAGCTGGCATCACTTGTAATAAAAATGGCGTGCCTTTTGATCCGGAAAAATTCACAGTCACGTCAGGTATTCGTGTCGGTTCCCCGGCGGCGACGAGCCGTGGCTTTGGCGTTGCAGATTTTCGGGAGGTGGGCATGTTGATGGCGCAGATTTTGGATAATCTTGCCGACAACGATGGTGTGCTGGATGATGCGGTTCGTAAGGACGTTTCGGAAAAAGTCCTTTCACTGACAGCGCGTTTTCCAATCTACAATTAGAGCTGATTGATGCGGTGTCCGTTCTGCGGCAGTGATGAGACGCAGGTCAAGGATTCGCGCGCGGCCGAAGACGGCGCTTCCGTGCGTCGGCGAAGAGAATGCTCTGCATGCGGCGGACGATTCACCACATTTGAACGCGTCCAGCTTCGCGAACTCATCGTTGTGAAAAATAGCGGTAAAAAGGCGCCATTTGATCGGGACAAAATGATGCGCTCGATCCAGATCGCAATTCGAAAGCGTGACGTCGAGCCGGAGCAAGTCGAACAGATGGCCTCCGGGGTCGTTCGCCGCCTGGAATCGCTTGGTGAGGCCGAGGTGCCGTCACAGAAAATCGGCGAGCTTGTCATGCAAGGGCTGGCGCAGCTCGATGATGTCGCCTATGTGCGCTATGCGTCCGTATACAAAAACTTCCGGGAAGCAAAAGACTTTGAGGAGTTTCTCGGGGAGTTGGAAGATCATGACAGTGAGTAATGCGCACGAGCTTATCGCCAAAGACGATCGCCGCAGTGATGCGCCGGCCCGGTCGGCGGCGCGGCTGGCGGCTGTTCAGGGATTGTTTCAAATGGAGGCGAGCGGGACTGGCGTGGATGCCGTCATTCGCGAATTTGAGGCGCACCGACTTGGCGCGACGCTAGACGGCGCGAAACTCGCAGCGGCGGACCGAACGCTGTTCTCGGACATATTGCGGGGCGCTGTTGAGACGCAGAATCGTCTCGACCCCTACATAGAAAGACAGCTGGCGGAAAATTGGAAACTCTCTCGCATTGATGCGACGATCCGCGCCATCCTGCGCGCTGGGCTTTATGAGATGTTTCGTCGTCCCGACATTCCATTCAAGGTTGTGATCGACGAATACGTAGAGATCGCTAAGTCTTTTTTTGAAGATGGCGAGGAGCCGGGATTTATCAACGGTGTTCTGGACGCGGCTGCGCGCGCGGCCCGGGATGATGAATTCGAGATCTGACGCCTGTGTCCGGCAGTGGCGAGTTTGATATCATCAGTGAGGTTTTCGCACCGCTTGCGAATAACAGCGCTGCTGCTGGACTGACCGACGATGTCGCTGTTTTTGGCGATGGGCCCGTCGTCGCGACAAAAGACCTTCTGATCGCCGGCGTTCATTTCCTACCGTCAGACCCGCTCGACCTTGTGGCGCGCAAATTGATCCGGGTAAACCTTTCCGATCTTGCGGCGAAAGGCGCCAAGCCCCTTGGCTACTTGTTAGGATGCGCTTGGCCTTCGACTGTAAAACGAGGCGATATTGAACATTTCGCTGCAGGCCTTGAAGAAGATCAGCACACATTCAAAATTTCTCTTTTTGGCGGCGACACGACCGTACACAAATTAAAGTCGGGGCCTTTAACGCTGTCAGGCAGTTTTTTTGGCGCACCGCCGCGGGGCGGCGTGATCGCGCGGAGCGGCGCTAGCGCCGGCGACGACGTATACGTCTCGGGGACAATCGGCGATGCCGGATTGGGGTTGCGTGTGTTGACCCGTGCGGAGAAAGTTGCCGCCAGCGACCGTGGTCCGTTGGCTCATCGCTATCACCTCCCATCGCCGCGCCTTAGCCTCGGCGGTGCGCTTGTGAATCTGGCGACGGCGTCCATTGATGTCTCGGACGGGTTGATTGCCGATGCTGGTCATATTGCGCTGGCGTCGAGCGTCGCCATTGAAATTAAAGGACCATCCGTCCCGCTGTCGCCGGCCGTCAAACGGTGGGCGGCGACACGGCCGGACGCGGATGCCGCGATCAGGGAACTTGCGACATTCGGCGATGACTATGAGTTATTATTTACAGCGCCGCAGTCCATGCGCCGATCTGTATCCATGGCGGCCAGCGCGTCGCGAACGGAAGTTGCCCGCATTGGCGTGGTTAAACGGGGTGATGGCGTGATAATTCTGGATGGGGAAGGCGTGTCACACCGACTGCCGGGGGGGGGCTATGATCATTTTGAACGATCATAGGCTTCGCGCCTATTGACCCGGGACCTGTCCTTCCTGACCGATTCCCGCCGGCAGCTGACCCAGATTGCCAAAAAGCTGCTCCCAGAAATTGAGTTCGCGCCCTCTGGTTGGCGTCGCCCGAGAAACCATTTTGACGTCCTGGCCGTCTTCAAGGTCCCACTGCCGCACATCAATGACTTTGCCGGATTCGTCAAATTTGAAGGCGGTGACGGACCGGCTTTTGACGGCGGGCCGGAAAAACGCCCGGGCGGCGTCGGATGAATTGAGATAATACCAGGCGTCACGGTCGAAGGTGCCGATCATCGATGGCTCGCCATATTTGGCGAGGACGCTGTCTTTTGTGTCTAATCCAGCGGTGGCGGACAGTTCTTCCTGATCTCGTTCCAAGACATATCCATGGTTATTGCGCAAAGAAATGCATCCTTGCGTCAAACTCAAACACACCAAAAGCAAACCAATTCGCCGCATCGCTTGATCCTGACTGATCTGAACACTACTTCTCCGGTTCAATAGCAGTGCCGGGACGACCGCGCAAATTATGATCCTATCGCTCTTTAAACGGACCCCGGTGCGGCAAACCGCAATCGACCTCTATGAACGGGCGGTTGCGCAGGCGCGGGATCCGGACTTCTATCAAGCCTATGGCGTTCCTGATTCCGTTGAGGGGCGCTTTGAGATGGTTGGTCTCCATGTTTTTCTGATCATGCGCCGACTGCGCGCGATCGGGTCGGAAGCCAAAGACCTCAATCAGGCGTTGCTGGATATCATGTTCCAGAACATGGACGATTCCTTGCGCGAATTAGGCGTCGGCGACATGTCGATCGGAAAGAAGATTCGCAAAATGGCGGAGAATTTTTACGGCCGTATCGACGTTTATGAAAAGGGGTTGCGTGAAAACGCACCGCCAGCGGAACTTGTGGCCGCATTGTCTCGCAATATTTATGGTGAAGAAAAATCCGTACTGGCTGCGCGCTTGGCGAATTATGTAAAGACGAGTGCAAACGCAATGGATGCAATCGCCTATAAGACGTTTTCTGAAGGGGTTGCGACTTTTCCCGAGCCTGACTCAATTCGTATACAAACGGCTGATGCGCAATGATCGATATTGATCGTCCAGACGAATATCCATTCGTCATCGATTGGCGAAAGCTGCCCGATGAGGGACGGTCGTTCTTACTCAAGCCATCCGAGGACTTGCTGCCGTCAATCGCCGACCGCCTCGGGGTGTTGTCTGTTCAATCGCTGCGCGGCGAGGCGCATGTGTCCGTTGCGAATGGTCTGGTCATCGTTTCGGGACAACTTACCGGCGCGCTCGAGCGAAAATGCGTTGTCACCCTGGAGGCGATGATTGAGCCTTTGCGTGACGAATTTCAGTTGCGATTCGCACCGTCGCGAATGGGTGCGATACCGTATGGCGATGATGAATCGGACCTCGATTCTCCGGAACCTTTGGACGGCGATTCGCTCGATCTTGGCGAAATATTGATCCAGCAGGCGGCGTTGGCGATGGCGGCGCATCCGCGAAAATCAGGCGCCGAAGACATTATCGCGGCCTATGGCGAAGAAGACGATACTTCTCCATTTGCGGTTCTTAAAAACCGGGTGTCCGGACCGGACGCCTAAAAATTACTGAAAATGCGCCGATTTTTAGCGACCAAACGAACATTGAAAGCTTCGGCGAGCGCGTTATTGTCCGTCGCGCATGAGGGAGCCAGACGGTAAGTGGCGACAAATAAAGACATTGGGCGAAAGACTGTGCTCGCCGTGGATACGATGGGCGGCGACGCCGGCCCTGAGCCCGTCGTTGAGGGCGTCGCGCTCGCCCTCAAGGCGGGCATGAACGCCGACGTTCGATTTTTCGGCGATCAAGCGGTGCTATCGTCGCTCATTGCCGGCGAACCTCGCTTAGGGGGCGCGACAATCGAACATGCCGGCGATGTCGTATCCATGCAGGCCAAGCCCAGCCATGTGATCCGGCGCGGCCGCGACACGTCCATGTGGAAGGCGATCGAAGCTGCGGCGGATGGGCGGGCCGACGCTGTTGTGTCTTGCGGGAACACAGGCGCATTGATGGCTGTCGCCCGGTTGAAGTTAAAGATGATTGAGGGCATTGATCGCCCGGCGATCACCGCGCTGTGGCCGACGCCCCGCGGACGCAGTGTTGTTCTCGATGTTGGCGCAAATGTGGAAGCGGATGAGGACCAACTGGTTCAGTTTGCGATCATGGGTGAGGCGTTTTATCGGGCGGTCATGGGCGTTGAGCGTCCAACAGTCGGCTTGCTGAATGTTGGCGCTGAAGACCTGAAAGGCCACGAATTGATCCGGACCGCCGCAAAGGTATTGAAAGAGGCGGATCCTGAAATGGCCTTTAAGGGATTCGTTGAAGGCAATGATATCTCAAAAGGCGCTGTCGATGTGGTGGTGACCGATGGTTTCACCGGCAATATCGCGCTGAAATCGGCGGAGGGGGCTGCACGCCTTGTTGGCTCTTGGGTGCGGGACGCCTTGCGCGGCACATTAAACGCGCGCTTTGGATCGATATTCATGGCGCCGGGACTGCGCAAACTGAAAGATCGAATTGATCCGTCATCGAATAATGGCGGCGTTTTTCTCGGCGTGAACGGTGTTGTCGTGAAAAGCCATGGCGGCGCTAATGCGCGCGGCGTGGCGAGCGCCGTGCAGATGGCGGCGAATCTGGCGGAGCATCCATTCCGCGACGAAGTCATAGAAACCGTCAAAAATGTCATGCGCCGCCGTGACGCCTTTTCTGCGGAAACCGCCGTAAAAGAAGCGGTATGACGGCGCAGAAAGCGATTGTCTCTGGGTGTGGCTCCTATCTGCCCTCAAAAATTTTGTCGAATGATGAGTTGTCCAAAATGGTGGACACCAGCGACGCCTGGATTCAGGAGCGAACGGGAATTCGCGAGCGTCGGATTGCAGCCGAAGACGAGCGGACATCCGATCTTGCATTTCGAGCCGCTACGGCGGCGCTCGAGGATGCCGGGCTCAAAGCAGACGATATCGATCTAATCGTTCTTGCGACAACCACACCGGACCTCACATTTCCGGCAACCGCCGCGATCGTACAGGCCAAATTGGGCGTCAGGCAAGGCGCGGCTTTTGATATCCAGGCCGTATGCAGTGGATTTGTCTACGCCATGGCGACTGCGGAAAAGTTTATCACCAGCCGCCAACACAACAAAGCCCTGGTGATTGGCGCAGAAACCTTTTCACGGATCATTGACTGGAAGGATCGCACGACTTGCGTCTTGTTCGGTGACGGCGCCGGCGCGCTTGTGTTGGAGGGCCGCACGCCTGAAGACGCTGGAACGAGAGGTTTCATAGGCAGTCAATTGCGATGTGATGGTCGGCTTACAGACCTTCTTTATGTTGACGGCGGGGTTTCCGCCACCGGCGCCGCTGGGCATGTGCGCATGCAGGGCAATCGGGTTTTCCGCGAAGCGGTCACGAAGATTTCATCGGCGATGGTGGACGTTCTCGATGATGCGGGATTGTCTGTATCCGATGTTGACTGGTTCGTTCCGCACCAAGCCAATGAGCGCATCATTCACGGCGTTGTGAAAAAACTCAATCTTCGCGCGGAACAAGTGATTTCAACGATCGCGGGACAGGGCAACACGTCCGCCGCGTCCATACCGCTCGCCTATTGTCAGGGCGTCGCCGACGGACGGATTAAAAAAGGCGACCTTGTGCTTATCGAAGCGCTTGGCGGCGGATTGACTTGGGGCGCGGCGCTATTTCGCGTTTAACGTCCGCATTCTCGCCTAAAAAAAGTCGTAATATAATTCAATGGGTTATTGACCGTACTCGTTGGTTAATATTAACTTACGGTCGCGTTAGACGGGAATAATTCAGGGGCAGGACGCCAATGGCGGGCAAAACGATCACGCGTGCCGACCTCACTGATTCGGTCTATCAGGCGTTAGGGATTTCCCGAAACGAATCGGCCGCTTTTGTTGAAAGAATTTTGGAAGAGGTGGCCGCAGAGCTGGAACGCGGCGCATCGGTGAAAATCTCGTCCTTTGGGACATTCTCTGTGCGCGAGAAGAAATTGCGTATGGGCCGAAATCCCAAAACAGGTGAAGAGGTTCCGATTGAGCCGCGCCGGGTTGTGACCTTCCGGGCCTCACATGTTCTCAAAGACCAGATCAACGCCGGTCACGCGAATACTCGCGCCGCCGAATAAACCGGCCAATAAAACTAAAGGTGAATTGTGGCAAAATCGCCGGACGCTTTCCGGACTATTTCTGAAGCCGCCGATGAACTTGACGTGCCGCAGCACGTTCTGCGCCACTGGGAAGAGGTCTTCGGCCAGGTCAGGCCCATGCGCCGGGCTGGCGGTCGGCGGTATTATCGCCCGCTCGATATCGACTTGTTACGCGGTATTCGCGTGCTGCTTTATGATCAACGCTTTACCACCAAAGGCGTACAGAAGATTTTCAAGGAAAACGGCGTAAAATACGTGTCTGAGCTCGGTCGCCTTGAAGCGGCCGGTCAATCCGTCGACCTGAAGCCAAATCTAGCGGATGGGCCAAATGGCGCTGCGGAACATGATCTGTCATCTCTTGCTGAAGAGAAGGCGCTTCTTGATAACAACAGGTTATCGCCAGATGCGCGTAAAATGCTTGAGGAGTTACTGGCGCGCCTGGAAAAGGTGCAGGATGCTATCGATGAAGCGGCGCTAGCGTTGGAAGCCATCGATCATGCCGAAGGGTCGCCTGCGCTGACAGCGAGTGCAAAAACGCGCTGAACGCCATTGTCGGGGTTCTCCTTTCCGATATAACAGCGGCTCGTTTTTCGGGCGGATAACGCCGGGAGCGAAATGTCGGAGCGTGGCGCAGTCTGGTAGCGCACTTCACTGGGGGTGAAGGGGTCGCTGGTTCGAGTCCAGTCGCTCCGACCATTTTTCGCGTATATCGGGAGTTAACCCATTCGTTTCGCAGTTGCGAATAGGTGGGCCTCTTAATGTCGACCGCAGCCTCCAAATTCGCTATAGTAGCAACGTGCGGATGAGCGAGGGGCAAGCAAGTGGTTGGCCTGTTTTCTGAGAATGTCGATGAACCAAAACGGCAAACAACCCTGTTGCCGCCTGAGGTCGCAGCGTCGAATAAGAAAAAAACCAAAAATGACAGCCCTTCGACCAAATCGTCCGGTGCGGCGACCGTTGCATCGACGTCGCTGACAAAACTTTCCGCCAGCCGCGAACCTGTCGAGATCACAGATGTGGCCACCCCGCAATTCTCGCGCGGGCCGAACTGGTCGGAATCTGAAAGTAATGCAAAACGGGTCGTGCGCGAACGCGTCCGGGAGGTTGTCGAAGGCGACGACAAGAAAGACCGAAAAGAACCGTTTTTTCGAATGAGTAAATCGAGTGTGGCGTTAGCGGTTGCTTTTTCGGCGGTTTTTCTTGCGTTTGTCGCAATCGCCATTGCGTCGGGTCGGAGCGAAAAACCCCTATGTTCCGAGCTTCCCGACTGGAACCAGAGCGACTGCCGGATTTAATCGAAATTCAGCGACCCGGGCTCTCCATTAGTTTACGAACTATTTAGTCTGTGCATGCGGACTGGATGACGGGCTTTGACCGTTTTACGCCGCGTCCTCATCATCATGAGATGCGCCGCGGCGAACCTCGTCGTGTTCGGCGAGGATTTTCTTGTAAGCGTAATTGACCCGCTGGGTTGCCTGCAACGCCGCCTTGGCGAGGTCATCGTCGAGGTCTAGGCCGGCCAATGAATCGGGATGAACGGCTTTTATCCGCGCCTTATAAGCGGCTCTGATTTCGTCGATCGAAGCATCCCGGTTAACGCGTAGCGCCGCATACGGATCGAATACGCCGCTACGGCGTTTCTGTTTAGCCGATGCGCTGTTATCGCCGTTTTTCTCACCGCCCGTGTGTTTGGTCTGATCACCGTCGTTTTGGTCGACCGCGCCCTCACGCTCGATGATCTTCACGATCTGTGATTTAGCGACGATTTGCGTGTCGCCAGAGCCGCTTAAGATGGGGATGAAATTGCGATCGTCGTTTAAAAGATCAATGAGACGTTCATTAATGGCCAGAAAGACCGCGGCTTCAATCTCGCCCTCGCCGGCGATCGTAATCCAAACGTCGGCCCGACGTTTGTGCATGCCCGACATGCCGGATTTATTCACCATGATGGCGCTTGAACCTGTATGCGTCTCTCCAGCCTGCAATTATCAGCAAAACCGCTTAAGAACCGGTTTCGTTATTGTCCGTAAGAGGGGTTCTGGCCCGCGTCGGCGGGCGGTTCATCCACAGCATGAGATACTTCACCGGAAACGCCCAAATAATACCGGCGATCCCATAGTAAACGACTTTTAACAATTGATTGTCGGGTATTTTCTCGCCGATTGCGGCGGCGGCGAAAAGATAGATCACCAACCCGGGGATCAAGGCCGCGAATCCAAGCAGTTTTTTGATGCGGACCGGCACGTCTTTCTCCTCTACGTCTTTTAAGCGACATTGGCGCGCGACGCCGGGTCGCGCAGCAAGCTTGGCGCATTTGTCTTACATGGCGTGCATGTCGAACGCCAATTCTGTTTCCACAGCCGCATATGGCGGCGCGGTAGACGCAACTGCGGCGCGCCAGATTGCGCTTTGGCTGTTCGCCATGTGCGCCTTAATCGCGCTGATGCTTGTCGTTGGGGGCGCCACGAGGCTGACGGATTCGGGATTGTCCATTACCGAGTGGAAGCCAGTTACCGGCGCCATCCCGCCGCTCAGTGAGGCCGTTTGGCTCGCTGAATTTGAAAAATACAAAACGATCCCCGAATACCAGCTCATCAATTTCGGGATGAGCCTGGAAGAATTCAAAGTCATCTATTGGTGGGAATGGGCGCATCGGTTTTTGGGTCGCCTCATCGGCCTCGCGTTTTTCGTGCCGATGGCGGTGTTTATCCTAATGAAGAAAACAACGGCAAGTTTGTCCTGGAAGCTCTTTGGCGTGTTTTTGTTGGGCGGCCTTCAGGGGGTGATGGGCTGGTATATGGTGCAATCCGGCCTGTCAGAGCGGGTCGATGTGAGCCAATATAGGCTTGCAGCGCATTTGTCTTTAGCTGTGATCTTGTTTGCATGCGTCTTTTGGCTGGCCTTGAACATGACGCAAGGCGAACGGCGGCTGGCGCCGCGCGGCGCATATTTTTTGAGCCTTGGATTTGCTGCGGCCGTCTTTGTTCAAATGGGATTGGGCGCGCTTGTGGCGGGGCTGCGGGCCGGGAAGACCTTCAACACCTGGCCGCTGATGGACGGCCGGTTTTTCCCGAAGGGTTACTTTACAAACGCGCCGGGTTTTTCCGATCTTTTCGAAACGATCGCTGCTGTGCAGTTCAATCATCGTATGGGCGCATACATCTTGACTGCGCTCGCGATTTGGTTGTGGTTTTCGCTGCGACGCACCGCCTTCGCGCCGCGGGCGAAAATGGTGCTGGCTGCTGTTTTCGCGCAGGCGGCGCTCGGCGTTTGGACAGTTGTCGCAGCCACGCCGCTCAGCCTGGGACTTTTACACCAGCTCGGCGCGCTTATCGTGTTCGGCGCCGCGCTCTATCTCCTCCACGGGATGCGTCCCCAGCCGGCCTTACGCAAGGCGCTCTCGCCAGCGCAATAACTGTTAAATCCCCGAAATTGGCCGGTTTGCGCGATCCAAACGCGCCGGAATCGCGTTTCAGTGAGGTAGGTCACATGCGCGCCTGAAAAGGCGGCCTATATCGGTTTTGTCAACGAAACAGGATGCGCCGTGGGGCGCACGGGGAAGGAGAGAACCCATGCTGGCGACACTTACGACAATCTTGGCGATGATCATTGTAGGGTCCGCCAGTCTCGCGGTGAGCAGCCTGTTTACGGTGAACCAGGCCTAAAGGGGGAGAGAAAGGAGACGGTTCGCCAGGGGGAGGGCTAACCGTTTCCTTTCAAGGCCATTTTGCTTCCGGTGGCAATGACGACAATATCGAATTCACATTGCCGCCTGTCTTCAACCCGAACGTTGTCCCGCGGTCGTAAAGTAGATTGAATTCGGCATAGCGCCCGCGTTGTATGAGTTGCGCCTCCCGGTCTTCATCTGTCCACGGCGTATCAATTCGGCTCATCAGAATCTTCGGATAAATATCGAGAAAAGCGACGCCGACATCCTTGGTGAACGCAAAATCTGCATCCCAGTCGCCGCTGTCCAGGCGGTCATAAAAAATGCCGCCGACGCCGCGGGGCTCGCGCCGATGCGGCAGGTAAAAATAGTCGTCGCACCACTGCCGGTATTCTGCAAAATAATTCGGGTCATGCGCGTTGCACGCTGACTGCATTGCACGCAGGAACCGCAACGTATCCTCGTGATCGGGCCGGCGATAATCCGGATGCATCGGATTGAGATCGCCGCCGCCGCCAAACCAGCATTTCGTCGTTACAATCATGCGCGTATTCATATGGGCGGCTGGCGCATGCGGATTTCGCGGGTGAGCGATGAGAGAAATACCGGACGCCCAAAACCGCGGATCCTCATCAGCGCCCGGAATCTGTCTGCGAAATTCTTCTGAAAATTCGCCATAGACCGTCGACGTATGGACGCCAGCTTTTTCAAAGACGCGGCCGTTGATCATGGACATGACCCCGCCGCCTTCGTCTTTTTCTCCGTCACCGCGTCGCCAGGGCGTTCTTTCGAATTTACCAGCCGGCTTATCGGCGTAAATCTCGCCTGCTTTTTGTTCGACGTCCTCAAACGCCGCGCACAGGCGATCGCGAAGCGTTTCAAACCATCGCCGCGCCGTGTCTTTACGGTTGTCTATTGCGTCTATCATTATCCCGCCTTGTTTGGCGCCGGGCTTCCGCGAGGGTCACAGCTGCAGCGGTGGCGAGATTGAGCGAGCGCGCACGCGTGTCAATAGGAATGCGCAACCTAATGTCGGCGCGTTTATGGACAAAGTCCGGCGCCCCTTCGCTTTCGCGGCCGAACAATATCACATCGGATTCTACGAAGCGATGATCCCACAATTCTGTCGCGCTGTGCGTCGTCATCAAAATAAGCCGATCGGATGATCGGAGGGACCCCAGAAATCCGGCCCAGTCGTCATGGGGCGTTGGCGGCGCCAAGGCCCCATAGTCCATGGCTACGCGACGAATTTCGCGGGCGTCCAGCGGAAAGCCGCAGGGTTGTATGACGTCGACATCGCTTTGAAAGCAGGCGGCGGCCCGTATGGCCGCGCCGACATTCTGCGGAATATCCGGCTGAAAAAGCGCAATGCGCATTCACTTCTCCTGACAATGGATTTATGGCCGATCTCGCCTGGCTCCGCGACCGGATACCGCAGCGCTTCGCCGCATGGAATTCGGTCAGAACATCTATATCAAGCAGTGAAAAAGCGCTGACCACACGCTGACAAATTAAGGCTTTTCTCTCATGAGCGTGACACAAGAAACCGAAAACGAAGAACCGACACGTCGGGATTTTATCCACATCATGACGACATTTGCCGTCGCCGGCGGCGGTTTGGCCACGGTGGTGCCGCTGGTCAGCCAGATGTGGCCTGACGCGTCCGTTCGCGCCTTGTCGACCAAAGAAGTCGACCTTTCCGCTGTCGAGGTTGGGCAGGGTATCAAGGTTATGTGGCAGGGCAGGCCCGTATTTATCCGCCGCCGCACCGCCGAAGAGATCGCCGAAGCAGAGGCTGTCACGATCTCCGAATTGCCGGATGAAGATGCGCGAAACGAGAATTTGGCGGGCGCCGCCGCTTCAGACGCCGCACGGGTTACTGATTCGGCAGGCGTCGTCCGCAATGAGTGGATGATCCTGGTCGGCGTGTGCACGCATTTGGGCTGTATTCCGCTCGGCACAGCATCCGGGGAAAATCGTGGGGATTACAATGGCTGGTTCTGTCCGTGCCACGGATCTCACTACGATACATCCGGCCGAATTCGAAAAGGGCCGGCGCCGGACAATCTTCCAATCCCTCCCTATCAATTCACATCCGACACTGTCGTGAAAATCGGTTAGGAGACCGCTCATGGCGCACGAGTCCACCTATAATCCGCAAACCGGTTTCGAAAAATGGCTCGACAAACGTATGCCGGTCGTGCGCCTGGCGCATGATAGCTTTGTCGATTTTCCGACGCCGAAAAATCTCAACTATTGGTATACATTCGGCGCCATTTTGACCGTGTGCCTCGTGATCCAGATTATCACAGGCATTATTCTGGCAATGCACTATACGCCGCACACCGATCATGCATTTCAAAGCGTTGAGCATATCATGCGCGATGTCGAGTATGGCTGGTTGATGCGCTACGTGCACCAGAACGGCGCGTCCTTGTTCTTTGTCGCTGTCTATCTCCATATGTTCCGCGGGCTTTATTACGGGTCGTACAAAGAACCGCGTGAAGTGCTCTGGATGCTCGGCGTCGTTATTTTCCTTTTGATGATGGCGACCGCTTTTATGGGTTATGTGCTGCCGTGGGGTCAGATGTCTTTCTGGGGCGCGACGGTGATCACCAATCTCTTCTCCGCCATACCGGTGGTGGGCGAGCAAATCCGCACGCTGTTATGGGGCGGTTTCTCTGTCGATAACCCGACGTTAAACCGTTTTTTCTCGCTGCATTACCTTTTGCCCTTCGCGATTTTCGGTGTTGTCGTGCTTCACGTTTGGGCGCTTCATGTGCCCGGCAATAACAACCCCACCGGGGTTGAAGTGAAAGACGTCAAAAAAGACACGGTCCCATTCCATCCGTATTACACGGCGAAAGACGGCTTTGCGATTGTCGTATTTTTGACGATCTTTGCCGCGTTTGTCTTTTTCAATCCGAACGGCATGGGGCATCCGGACAATTATATCGAGGCGAACCCGCTGTCGACGCCGGCGTCAATTGTACCTGAATGGTACTTCCTGCCATTCTATGCGATCCTGCGCGCGATCACCTTTGATATTGGGCCGATCACGTCAAAACTTGGCGGCGTCATCGCCATGTTCTCTGCGATTTTGGTGCTGTTTGTCTTGCCGTGGCTCGACACATCGAAGGTTCGATCTATGCGCTATCGCCCGGTTGCGCGTGGATGGTTCTTCCTCTTTGTCATCGCGTGTATTGCGCTTGGCTGGCTCGGCGGCAAACCGGCGGAAGGGGCTTATGTCCTCGCGTCGCAGATTGCGACAGCCTACTACTTTGGTTTCTTCATTATCATACTGCCGCTGCTCGGCTGGTTGGAAACACCCAAACCCCTGCCCAAGTCAATTTCAGAGGCGGTCCTCAAAAAGACCCCGGCAAATGAAGCCGCCGGCAGCGACAAACCCATGCAACCGGCGCCGGCCGAATAGGGATCATTTAGATGAACCGTTTTTCGATTATTACTCTGGCAAGCGCCGTAGCCGCGGCGATGGTATCAGGCGGCGGCGCGCTAGCGGCAGGTGGGGAATATGAACACCCGATTCATGTCCATTGGCATTTTGACGGTCCGTTCGGCAAGTTTGACGACGAGGCGCTGCAACGCGGCTACCAAGTCTATACGGCCGTTTGCGCAAGCTGCCACTCCATGGAACTGGTCTCATTTCGGAATCTTGGACAAAAAGGCGGTCCATTCTTTCTGAATGAATGTCCGGACGGTTTTCCGGAATCGCTGGACTGCTCTACGCCGACCGATAATCCGGTCGTGAAAGCGATCGCAGCGCAATATCAGGTCGAAGACGGCCCGGATGATACGGGCGATATGTTTATGCGTCCGGCGCTGCCGTCCGATCGATTTCCATCACCTTACGCGAATGAAGTTATCGCCCGTCTCGCGAATAACGGCGCACTGCCGCCGGATCTTTCATTGATTACCAAAGCGCGACATGGCGGCGCCAACTACATTTACAGTCTTCTGGTCGGTTACGAAGAAACGCCGGAGACCGTGACGATTGCCGCGGGGCAGTATTACAACCCTTATTACCATGGCGACATGGCGCCGAACATGAAGCCCGAATATCTGGATGACAAAGGGTATCCGGTTGAGGGGGTTTCGATTCCGAAAGGCGGTGTCTTGGCGATGGCGCCGCCGCTGAGTGACGGCATTGTCGATTATGAAGATGAATCGGTTCCTGAAACGGTTGATCAGTACGCAAAGGATGTCACTGAATTCCTGATGTGGGCGGCTGAGCCGAAAATGGAAGCGCGGAAGATGCTGGGCGTGATGTCGATGGCCTATCTGCTGATTCTGTGCGGCCTCGTTTATTGGTCCTATCGGGAAATCTGGTCGGATCAGCACTGATCGCGCGGCGGTTGTTCGACTGTATAAACGCCGCTGATTACGCTCTGCGTCCGGGCGAAGGTTTTCGCTTAACCGACGGCGATTCCATTCAGGAGAATGTCCAGCGCCTGACGATTCGCGAGCAATGCGCGGTCCTTGTCGCCGTCCCGGCTCCATCGTTGAAATCCTGCGCGCCAGGACGCGGTCAGGCATTCGGCGGCGATATCCGCATCGACGTCTGATGAAAACTCGCCAGACGCCTGACCAGCCTTGATGATTTCCGTCACCAGCGCCGTCAGGCCGGCATTGGCGTGTTCGCTGTCTGTCGGTTGACCGGCAGGTGCGTCAGCGAGCAGTCCGCGCAGGAGCTCGGCATATTGCGACCATTCATCAAGTACGATCGCCCGCAAGATTTCCAATTGCTCGATCGCGGCGAATTCAAACCCCGCCAGGCGTTCCTCGATTTTCTCAGCGATTTGTTCCGTGAACGCGCCAATGAGAGACGACTTATTGGGGAAATGCAGAAAAAACGTCGCGTTCGCAATGTCCGCCTCGGCGGCTATTTCCTCGATCTTCACCGAATCATATCCGCGCTCAGCCATGAGCTTCAACGCCGCATTCAATATCCGGAAGCGGGTTTCCAGTTTCTTCCGCTCCCGACGACCAAGTGGTTTTTTACGGGAAAGCGCGGTATCAACGTCAGACATTTTCGGGACGACCCTTGTCTTTATTCTCAGCTCAGCCCGTCCCTATACACCATTCCTTTTGTTTTACGAATCTGCCGACCATCACTCGGCGTCGTCATCGTCTTTGTCCGTGCGGTATTTGTCGAACCACGCCAGAATATGCGCGACTTTCGATATCAAATTTGATGGCCGGCCAGCGATAAAATGAGGTGCGTCGGGTATCCGCACCATGACGGTGTCGATTTCACGTAATTTCAGCGCCTGATAATATTGTTCGGTTTCCGACATAGGCGTGCGATAGTCGGCCTCTCCCGTGAGGAGCATGGTCGGGGTGGCGACCTCGCCGACCAACGAAAGAGGCGAACGCTCCCAATAAGCCATCGGGTCTTCCCATGGCGCCTTATCAAACCAGTATTTTGTGAAGAAGGGATAGAAATCCGCTGTCAGAACAAAGCTGGTCCAATTAATCACCGGCTTGGCGACAACAGCCGCTTTGAACCGCTCCGTTTTGCCGATGATCCACGCGGTCAGGACGCCGCCCCCAGACCCGCCGGTGACGAATAGGTTTTCAGGATCGACATACCCCGTTGCAATGGCTGCATCGACGCCAGACATCAGATCGTCATAATCCTGGCCCGGATAGGCGTGGTGGATCAGGTTGGCGAATTCGGCGCCATAACTCGTCGACCCGCGCGGGTTAGCGTATAGCACGACATAACCGGCTGATGCGAAGAGCTGCACCTCTGACGAGAATTGCGGTCCGTATGCTGCGAATGGCCCGCCATGGATCTCCAGGATAAGCGGGTATTTTTTTGTCTCGTCAAAGTCTACCGGCTTGACCAGCCAACCCTCGATATCCCGTCCGTCAGCGGAGGATTTCCAGGTGATTCGCTCAACGTCGCCCATCGTTCGCGTGGACATTAAGTCGTCGTTGAGGCGCGTAAGGCGGGCGGCTCGCCCGTCCAGGGGACGTACAGCGATATCAGAGGGTCGTTCGGCGCGCCCGCTCGTATAGGCGATCACCCCTGACCGCACGTCAAACCCGCCGCTGGTATAGGGTCGACCGAGTGTTGTGCCGCCAACATCGCGGACAAGCGGCGTGATCACACCGTCCAATGTCAGTCGCGACAGGTAGGTTCGACCGCGATCGTCATATTGAATGATCAGCGACCCATCATCCGCCCAGGCCAGGTCATCAATCGATCGATCAAGATCTTCGGCCAAAGCCGCCCTGTCGCCGCTGTCCAAATTCATCACATGGACTTGCGTGGTGTGATAACCGAGGCGTTTATCGTCGTAACCGAGAAAGGCGATCTGACGTCCGTCAGGAGAGATGTGCGGCGCGAAGTCCGGTCCATCCCGGTCCGTCAGCGCCGTCATTTCACCGTCCGCCCGAGAAACCGACCAGATCTCGCTTTCGTTGAGATCCAGATTCCAGTCATCGTTTCGGTTCGCAGCAAAATAGATGGTCTCGCTGTCGCTGCTCCAGGCAAGCGAACTGTCGTGGTCATAATCGCCGCTGGTCAGCTGGCGCGGCGTCCCGCCTTCAGCGGGGACAACAAAGACATGTGTAAAGCCGTCTTCGGTGAAACCAGCGCCATCGGCGCGATAGGTGACGTCGTCGATCACTTTCGCCGGTTCAGCCCATTTGGCGCCGTCTGGCTTGTCGGGCAGAGAGGCAAGTGATTCCGCTTTGCCTGGGACGAACATTGTAAAGGCGATCGACTGGCCGTCGGGCGCCCAGGCGATGGATCCTGGCGCTTCGTTAAGGTTCGTGAGGAGGGCGGTCTGCCCCGTATCCATCCAGCGCACATAGAGCTGCGGATCTCCGCCTTCGGCGCTCGTCACATAGGCGAGGCGATCGCCATTTGGCGACCAACGCGGGCTCCGATAGTTGTCTTTTCCCGATAAAACCGGTCGATGGCTCGTTCCATCGGCGGACACGATCCAGACATTGGACCGCGACCGGTCCGTCATAATATCGTTAGACTGGCGCACATAGGTGATTTGGCCGCCATCGGGTGAGACCTGGGGATCACGCGCAACCTCCAACTCAAACACGTCTGCAGGCGCAAATGGTTCAGCATGGGCGCCGTTCGCAAGGAGAGCCGCTGTTGCGGCAATAATAAATCTCATTGATCGTTCCTGTTTATCGCCAGCGCATAGTGGTCACTGGATCCCAACTGCGCAAGCGGATCGGCTCACCTTGCGCTTGCAAATTTGACCCGCCAAAAAGGCGTGACGCTTGAGCGACAGTCTTCGCCGCAACTGGAGAGAGAAGATGATGCTAAAAGACAATGTGGCCGTGATTACGGGCGCCGGCAGCGGGCTCGGCCGGGAGATCGCCTGCAAGTTCTCGGCAGCGGGGGCCAAGGTCGCCATCGCCGATATTAATTTAGACGGCGCAAAGGAAACCGCCGCCATGATCGAAGCGGATGGCGGCGCGGCGATGGCGATCCGCATGGATGTGACGGATGAAGAGGCGGTCGATGCAGGTGTGGACGAAGTCGTTGACGCGTGGGGTCGGATCGATACGCTGATCTCGAATGCGGGCGTACAGATTGTTCATCCTATTGAAGACTTTCCCTATAAGGATTTTCAGAAAGTCGTCGCCATTCATCTGGATGGAGCATTTCTGACGACCAAGGCTTGTGTTAAGCACATGTATCCGCAGAAATCCGGTTCGCTTATTTATATGGGCTCGGTGCATAGTCACGATGCGTCGCCTCTAAAGGCGGCGTACGTATCAGCCAAGCACGGCATTTTGGGCTTGTGCCGCGTTATGGCGATTGAGGGTGCGGAACATGGGGTGCGCGCCAATGTAATTTGTCCGGGGTTTGTCAAAACGCCGCTCGTGGAAAAGCAGATACCGGAGCAGGCGCGCGATCTGGGGATCAGCGAAGAGGAAGTGGTCAACAACGTTATGCTTGGTAAAACGGTGGATAAGGAATTTACCACCGATGACGATATCGCCGAAGTTGCGTTGTTTCTGGCAGCCTTTAAGACAAATGCGCTGACCGGCCAATCCATTGTCGCTAGCCATGGTTGGGTGATGCGATAGGGCCGCAATCGAGGAAAGCGTACGGGATGAGCGATAAGAAGATAAAAAAATTGCTGGTCGCCAATCGTAGCGAGATCGCCATTCGCGTGATGCGCGCCGCCGCCGAGCTTGGCATCGGCACTGTTGCGATCTTTGCGGAAGAAGACAAGCTCGCGCTTCACCGTTTTAAGGCCGATGAGAGTTACCGTGTCGGCGCCGGGCTTGGGCCTGTGAAAGCCTATCTCGATATTGACGACATTATCCGTATCGCCTGCAAATCCGGCGTTGACGCTATCCATCCAGGTTACGGGTTTTTGTCCGAAAACCCGGAATTTGCTGAGCGATGTGCGGCTGAAGGATTGGTATTTATCGGTCCGTCTCCGGATATTATGCGGCGTTTCGGCGACAAAGTTTCAGCAAGACAAGTCGCAGAAAGCGCCGGCGCTCCAGTCATGCCCGCGAGTAGCGCGTTGCCGAAGGATGACGCAGAGATCATGCGGATCGCCAACGAGATTGGCTTCCCGTTGATGTTGAAAGCGAGCTGGGGCGGCGGCGGTCGCGGCATGCGCGTCGTTGAAGACGCCGCTGGCTTGAAACAGGCGGTGGACGCCGGTCGAAGTGAGGCCGCGTCCGCATTCGGAAAAGACGATGTCTACTTTGAAAAACTCGTGGTCAATGCTCGCCACGTGGAAGTTCAGCTTATCGGCGACCAACATGGCGGGCTCGTCCATTTGTTTGAACGGGATTGCTCTATCCAGCGGCGGCATCAGAAAGTCGTCGAACGCGCGCCCGCGCCATACCTTTCTGACGCCCAACGCGCCGAATTATGTGACGCCGCGCTGAAAATCGGCGCTGCGGTTGGCTATAATAATGCGGGTACGGTTGAATTCTTGATGGACGCTGATACTGGCGCCATCTATTTCATTGAAGTCAATCCGCGAATTCAAGTTGAGCATACAGTCACGGAAGAAGTGACCGGTATTGATATCGTTAAGGCGCAGATCCGAATAGCGGAAGGTGGGAAGATCGGATCGCCGGAAACCGGCGTTCCTCAGCAAGGCGACATACGATTGAATGGCCACGCCATGCAGTGCCGGGTGACGACGGAAAATCCAGAAGAGAATTTCATCCCCGATTACGGCCGTATCGTTGCTTATCGCGGCGCGACCGGTTTCGGCATTCGCCTTGACGGCGGGACCGCCTATGCCGGCGCGCAGGTCACGCGATTTTACGATTCGCTTCTGGAAAAAGTAACCGCCTGGGCGCCAACTGCAGACGAGGCAATTAATCGGATGTCGCGCGCCTTGCGGGAATTCCGTATACGCGGCGTTTCAACCAATCTGACTTTCCTTGACAATCTGATCAATCATCCGAAGTTCCGCGCGGATGAGTACACGACGCGTTTCATTGACGACACGCCATCACTGTTTGATTTCAAACCGCGTCGCGACCGCGCCACGAAACTATTGCGGTTCCTGGCGGATGTGAATGTGAATGGAAATCCACAAGTCGCCGGTCGCTCTGAGCCGGCGCGCCATGTGGACCCGGTATTGCCAGACGTCGCTGGCGCGCCTGTTCCCGCTGGAATGCGGCAAAAGCTCCAAGAACTTGGGCCGGCAGCTTTTGGTCAATGGGTCCGAAATCAGAAACAGGTTTTTTTGACAGACACGACCATGCGCGACGCCCATCAGTCGTTGTTGGCTACGCGTATGCGCACTTATGATATGGCGCTTGCGGCGCCCCATTATGCGCGACGTTTGCCGGAATTATTTTCGCTCGAATGTTGGGGGGGCGCGACATTTGACGTGGCGATGCGTTTTCTCAATGAGTGCCCCTGGCGGCGCCTTGAACTCATCCGCGAAGCCGCGCCGAATATTCCGTTGCAAATGCTCCTGCGCGCCTCGAACGCGGTCGGGTATACGAACTATCCGGATAACGTGGTTCAGTATTTTGTCGAGCGCGCTGCAGATACCGGCATGGATGTTTTCCGCATATTCGATTCCCTGAATTGGGCTGACAATATGTATGTCGCCATGGATGCGGTGCTGAAAACCGGCGCCGTTTGTGAGGCGACGATTTGCTATTCCGGCGATTTGACGAGCGCGTCGGAAAAGAAATTTACGTTGGACTATTATCTCAACCTTGCGAGTGCGCTGGAGTCTCATGGCGCCCATTTTCTTGCGATCAAGGATATGGCGGGCGTTTGCAAACCAATGGCGGCGCGTGAATTGGTGACGGCGTTGAAGGCGGAAACCAAACTGCCGGTTCATTTTCACACCCACGACACCAGCGGCGCCTCCGCTGCGTCCGTTCTGGCGGCGGTCTACAGCGGCGCCGATATTGTCGATGCGGCGATGGATACGCTCTCGGGCCTGACCTCCCAACCGCCCCTTGGATCAATCGTGCAGGCGTTGAAGGGGCATGAGCGAGATCCTGGCCTTGATGACGAAACAATCCGGGAAATGTGCCTTTACTGGGAGGCGGTGCGTGATCTCTATGCGGCGTTTGAGAGCGACGTGCGCTCGGGCGCATCAGAGGTCTATTTGCACGCGATGCCCGGCGGGCAGTTTACCAATCTTCGCGAACAGGCTCGTTCCCTGGGGATCGAAGGCGCACGTTGGCACGAAGTCGCTGAGGCTTACGCTGACGTAAACGACATGTTTGGCGATATCGTCAAAGTGACGCCAAGCTCAAAAGTCGTGGGCGATATGGCGCTTACCATGGTGTCGGCGGGACTAAGCCGTGATGACGTGCTTAATCCTGATAAGGAAATATCGTTTCCGGAGTCCGTTGTTTCGTTCTTCCGTGGTGAACTTGGTCAGCCTTTTGGCGGATTTCCGGCAGCGCTGCAGAAGAAAATCCTGAAAGGCGAAACACCGCTGACGACGCGCCCTGGCGAAGCAATGGCGCCGGCGGACTTTGGCGCTGCGCATGATGAACTTGTCGAAACTCATGGCGGCGAATTCAGCGATAATGATCTCGCCGGTTATCTTCTTTATCCTAAAGTCTTCGGTCAATTCGTTAAATTTCGCAGCGACTATGGCGATATGAGCGTTCTGCCAACGGATGAGTTTTTCTATGGATTGCCGCCGGGGCGGGAAATATCCGTAGAAATTGATCCGGGAAAAACGCTGGTCATCCAATGTCAATCTGTATCAGAGCCCGACGAGGAGGGGAAAGTACGCGTCTTCTTCTCACTGAATGGTCAACCGCGTATGATCAAGATCGCAGACCGTACACTTGAAAGCACCGTGGAAGCGCGGGAAAAGGCGGCGGCAGGCGACGATCAACAGATCGGCGCCCCTATGCCCGGGGTGTTAACAGAGATGCGCATCGCTGTCGGCGATAAAGTCCAGGCTGGCGACGTCGTTGCGACGCTGGAAGCGATGAAAATGGAAGTGAAGGTCACTGCGGAACGAGATGGTGTGGTTACCCGCATTCCGCTGACGGCTGGCATGCAGGTTGACGCCAAGGACCTGCTGGCGGTACTTGAATAAAAGAAAGGCGTTCCGTGTCCGGAAAATGGTTTGACGAATTAAGTGTCGGCGATATCTTTAAACACGCGCTGACCCGCACGGTGACGGAGACGGATAATCTCCTCTTCACGACCCTGACCCATAACCCGGCGCTCCTCCATCTTGATGAAGAATATTGTAAAAACGAAACCGAATTCGGGACTCGTATTGTCAACAGCTATTTTACGCTCGCACTGATGGTTGGCGTTTCGGTCGCCGATACGACGCTCGGCACCGCCGTCGCCAATCTGGGGATGGAAGACGTAAAATTCACTAAACCGCTCTTCCATGGAGACACCGTTCGCGTGGAGACAGAGATTGTTGGTTTGCGGGAATCAAAATCGCGCCCGGACCAGGGCGTTGTCACCTTCGAGCATCGCGCTTTTAATCAGCACGGCGACTTAGTCGCCACCTGCAGACGTTTAGGCTTACAACGGAAAAAGCCAGCTGGTGAGAGCACATGACGTTCATTCGGTCCTTCCTTTTTGTGCCGGCGGCGAGCGAGAAGATGCTTGGCAAGATCGACGGCTCCGACGCGGATGCCGTCATTCTTGATTTGGAAGACGCGGTGGTAGAATCTCAAAAGCCAAAAGCCCGTGAGCTTGCGGCCGAATACCTTACAGAGCGGCCAGCCGGGTCGAGGCAACCGCAAATCTGGGTTCGCGTGAACGCCATTGGATCGTCTCACTGGGACGCTGATCTGAATGCAATCCTTCAGCATGAGCCGGATGGGATCGTCCTGCCCAAAGCGGAGGGTCCGGACGATGTTGAAAAATTGGCCGGACGCCTGGACGCAGCACGATTAGGACCAGATGTAAAAATCCTGGCGATCGCTACGGAAACAGCGGCCGCGCCGTTTCGGTTAGGCGATTACGCCAACGCCAAATTGGACCGGCTATATGGAATGACCTGGGGTGCGGAAGATCTGTCCGCGGCGTTAGGGGCGTCTACAAATATTGACGGCGCCGGACGCTACCGTTTCACATACGAGCTTGTACGCTCTTTGTGTCTGATGGGTGCGCGAGCTGCGGGCGTAGAGCCCATCGAAGGTGTCTTTACAGATTTTCGAGATCTGGAAGGTCTCGCCGCCTCATGTCAGGCGGCGCGCGAAGACGGATTTGTCGGGCGGCTTGCAATCCATCCGGCGCAAGTCCCAATTATCAATAACGCTTTTACACCGGGTGCGGATGAGATTGATCACGCCCATGCGGTGGTCGCCGCCTTCGACGCGTCGCCTGGGGCGGGCGCAGTCAGTCTTGATGGCCGTATGCTGGACATTCCTCATCTGACGCAGGCCCGCGCGATTATCGCCCGCAGTAAGGCGTTGTCGCAGAAAACAGAAGGCGCGGGCGCATGATTGATTTTGACGGTAAATGCGCCCTTATCACCGGAGCGGCTCAGGGAATCGGCGCGGCCACTGCTCTCGAATTTGCGAACCATGGCGCTGACATCGTTCTGGCCGATATTGACGAAGCCGGCGCCAAACGGCGTGCGACTGAGATCAACGAATTGACGGGACGTCGCGCGATCGGCGTTTTCTGCGACGTCGCATCCGATGACGCTTTGAAAGCGGTGTTGTCAAAAACAATCACGGAATTTGGCCGAATTGACATTCTGGTCAATAACGCCGGCATTATTCGAAAAGGCGGCATTCTTGATCTTGATACGGATGATTTTGACGCCGTGCTAAATGTCAATCTTCGATCATATTTCGCGCTTACTCAATTGGCGGCGCGGAAGATGGTGGAAGCCGGCGAGGGCGGCGCCGTGATCATGATGTCGTCGCTGAACGCTGTTCTCGCGATCGCCGATCAGCTTGCTTACGTGACGTCCAAAGGCGGTCTTCAACAATTGACCAAAGCCTGCGCCCTTGGGCTCGCCGAACACAATATTCGCGTCAACGCCATTGGGCCAGGCTCCATTATGACGGATATTCTCAAAGTCGTTATGGATGATGATGTCGCCCGCAAGAAAATATTATCGCGAACGCCGCTTGGCCGCGTCGGCGATCCAGACGAAATTGCGCGCGTGGCTGTTTTCCTCGCTAGTCACTACGCGTCTTACATTACGGGCCAGACGATTTTCCCTGATGGCGGTCGGTCTGCGCTCAACTATACTGTTCCGGTGGCGGAGTAGACATAATTGGTGAATGAAGGGAACTCAACGCGGCTCGCGGTTGATATTGGCGGCACTTTCACCGACGTTGTTCTGTGGAAGGATGATCAACTCTATTCCACAAAAGTGCTGACGACGCCGGATGATCCCAGTGAGGGGTTTTTTATCGGCGTTACGGAAATTCTGGGGCAAGCAAACACCGCCGCCGCTGACATCGATCTCGTCATCCATGGCACAACGCTTGCGACAAATGCGTTGATTGAGCGTCGAGGGGCGCTTACCGGGTTGCTGACGACTGAGGGGCACCGCGATATTCTCGAGATGGCCTATGAGAACCGATTTGATCAGTATGATATCAATGCAGATCGGCGTGCGCCGCTCGTGCCGCGTTATCTGAGGGCGCCAATCCGCGAGCGCATGAATTTCAAGGGCGAACCGCTACGCCCATTACATGACGATGAGGTTCGCGCAGCAACTGACAGGCTGCTGGCCGAGGGCGTTGAAAGCGTCGCTATTGGATTCCTTCATTCCTACGCCAATGGGGCCCATGAGACCCGGGCAGCGGAAATCGTGCGCGAAACCGCGCCAGGATTATCAATAACGCTATCGTCAGAGGTTTGCCCGGAAGTGCGCGAATATGACCGGCTGTCAACTGCGTGCGCCAACGCGTATGTCCGTCCTCTGATGGAATCGTATTTGCGAAAAGTTGAAACCGGTTTGTCAGATCGTGGGTTTCGTTGCTCTTTGTTGTTGATGAGTTCAGGCGGCGGATTAACGACGTTAGAGAATGCCTGCCAATTTCCTATTCGATTAGTGGAGTCCGGTCCCGCTGGCGGCGCAATCCTGGCCGCGGCGATTGCGAAGGAACATAACCTGCCTTCCGTTATCTCATTCGATATGGGCGGAACAACGGCAAAGATTTGTCTGATCGACGATTTTGAGCCGCAAACCGCCAGAGCATTTGAGGTGGACCGCGCCTATCGGTTTAAGAAAGGGTCCGGTCTGCCGGTGCGTATTCCGGTCATTGAGATGGTGGAAATTGGCGCAGGCGGCGGATCCATTGCGCACAATGATGATTTGGGGCGAATCCAGATCGGTCCGGAAAGCGCCGGCGCCGATCCGGGTCCGGCGTGCTATGATCGGGGCGGAAAGAACCCTACAGTTACAGACGCAAATTTACTGCTTGGAAAACTTGTGAAAGAGCGGTTCGCCTGCGGCGCCATTCCATTAAATGAAGAGGCCGCACGGCGCGTTATTTCAAACGAAATTGCCGTTTCTCGACAAATATCTGAGCGGGATGCGGCGCAGGCGATTTCTGATATTGTGGAGGATAATATGGCAGGCGCAGCCCGCGCGCATGCGAATGAGTGGGGCGTTGATGTTGCAGGTCGTACACTGATTGCCTTTGGCGGCGCTGCACCGTTGCACGCGGGCGGGCTGGCGCAGAAACTGGATGCAGACCGCATTGTCATACCCGCCGGCGCCGGCGTCGGATCCGCAATTGGGTTTTTGATCGCGCCGATTTCATATGAAGTCATCCGCAGCCGACGAATGAGTGTGGGAAACTTTGATCCTGAGATCGCATTGAACATAATTGAAGATATGCGCGCCGAAGCGAAACCGGTCGTTACCGTCGCGGCGCCTGGCGGAACATTTACCGAAGAATGTCGGGTATATATGCGGTATCAGGGGCAAGGCCATGAAATTGCCGTGGCGCCGCCGGCGGATGCGCTATTGGACCGTTCGGGAGCCGGCGTGCGATCCGCCTTTGAAGA
>JBCDAD010000013.1:0-36844 GCA_039186325.1 Pseudomonadota bacterium
CAGTCGTTCGGCGATTTTGCGCTCATGACCGCGTTCGACGGGCGTATAGAATGTGGCTCTTTTCATGCTGTCCGGAAAATAGTTCTGTCCAGAGAATGCGCCTGGCGCGTCATGATCATATTCGTAGCCGGCGCCATAACCGATATCTTTCATAAATTTTGTCGGTGCATTGAGGATATGCGCAGGGGGCGCCAAAGATCCCGTCTTGTGCGCCGCGTCTTTAGCTGATTTCTCGGCTATGTAACATGCATTGGATTTCGGCGCGGTCGCGAGAAAGATCACGGCTTCAACGAGCGCAAGTTCCCCCTCCGGGCTTCCAAGGCGTTCATAAGCGTCCCAAGCGGAGAGGCAAAAAGGCAAAGCTTGCGGATCAGCGAGACCGATATCCTCCATCGCCATTCGGACAAGGCGGCGCGCAATAAACAGAGGATCTTCTCCGCCAGCCAACATTCGCGCCATCCAGTATAACGCGGCGTCAACATCGGAACCGCGCACGCTCTTATGCAACGCACTGATTAAATTGTAATGGCCGTCATCCGATTTGTCATAAAGCGGCGCACGTCGTTGGATTATCTGGATTAATTGCTCGGTATAAAGCTTTTCTTCGGCATATTCGTAAATCTGCTCGGCCATGGAGAGTACGTAACGTCCATCGCCATCCGCCATCGCCTTGAGTGTTTCCCTCGCCTCCTCCGTTAGTGGGAGCGCCCGATTAGCGTCCAACTCCGCGCGCTTTAAAAGGGTCTCCAGGGCGTCATCATCCATCCGTTTCAGGATGAATATCTGGCAGCGTGACAAGAGCGCGCTATTCAGTTCAAAAGACGGGTTTTCGGTCGTCGCGCCGATCAATGTGACAACGCCGTTTTCGACAACGGGCAGGAACGCATCTTGTTGCGATTTGTTGAAGCGGTGGATTTCATCAACGAATAACAAAGTACCTTTGCCATTCTTCCTTCGTATACGCGCCGCCTCGAAGACTTTCTTCAGATCGGCAACGCCGGAGAATATCGCCGACAATTGTTCAAAATGAAGATCGGTGTGGCCGGCCAGTATGCGAGCCATCGTTGTTTTTCCGCAGCCGGGCGGCCCCCATAAAATCAAAGAGGTTAACCGACCGACTTGCGCCATCTTACGGATCGGGCCGTCAGCGCCGACGAGGTGATCCTGCCCTGCGATCTCATCAAGCGAGGTCGGGCGAAGACGTTCCGGAAGCGGTGATGGCGGTTCGGCGGGCGCGCCCGCTTCTGTATCAAACAAGTCTTGCATTATTGGCCGCCGACGAGACGTGTTTACCCTGCCGAAAGTTAAGTTTGCTTACGCTCGCTCAGTGAATATGCCCATCTTCCGCGCCGTGCGAAAGAGACAAAGCCCCGGCGATCGCGAGACCCAACAAGAACAGGAAGACGCTTCCGCCAAATTGATTGCGATCAATTTGGCGCGGAAGATGCGTCGCGCCCACATATAAAAGGGCGCCCGCCGTCGCCGCCATCAATGACCCGAGGGCCGCTTCGCTCATCAATCGGGTGAACGTCAATGCAGTAAATGCGCCGAGCGGCGTCGTGGCCGCCGCCAACACCAACGCCGCTGTGACGGCGATTAGATTACCGACACCTGCCGTTCGCATTAAGGCGAAGACAATTACGCCTTCCGCAAACTCGTGGAGGATAAGGCCGGATGCAGCCAATAGGCCTGTAAAAAGATCGTGCTCGAACAAAATGGGATATTCCAGACCGTCTACAAAAGAGTGGATCGCGATGCCAACTAAGGGTGCGACAAGAAACGCTCGAGCGTCGCGCTCCTGGCCATTTCGGACCCCGGCGTGAGCGGTTTCGTCCAGGACAAAAAAGAACAGATACCCCAACAAGATAAGGAGCGCGCCATTCTCCGAGACACTCAATGCCTCCGGAATGAGATGCATCACAGCGGTACCGATCAAAATGCCTGAGGCAAACGCGATAACGGCGTTGCGTTGGCGGACCGCCCAGTCGGTGTTGAAAGCGCTTACTACAACGCCAAGCGCCGCCAAGACAGCAGCAAGAATACTCGCCAGAAAGGCAGGTTCGTTCAGCAGATCGACATGCGAATGCATAGCGCCCCCTCCAACAACGCCAGTAGCATAACAGAGAAATTCCGCCGCGCATCCATTTCCGGCGCCAACCACGACGTTTGCTATCTAGCCTGATATCCCTTGCTCCAAAACAGGAACAACATGGCTATTGCGCTTGTCACGCCGCGATATTAGCGCGACAAATATTGCTCAAGTCAGTGTTCAACGTTACGCAAGAATTCAGCTATGCATGCATCCCAGCCGGTGCGCTCCGCATTCCATTTGATTGCGCTGGTCGCCATCCTCCTTCTCGCCATTTCCCCTTCGACATTCCGAGCCGGGGAGGCTCTGGCCCATCCTGAGGATGATTTTTGCGAGGCCGATAGCGGCATTGATCCCGCATTGTGTCGGAAACTCGCTGAATCCAACAGCAGCGAAGGACGCGAAGTCAGTCCACTCCTGGACGAGGACGGCAATGTGCGCTCAGCGCTGGATACGGCGTTCCTTTATCTGGAGATCGGTATACGCCACATCTTACCTGGCGGCGCTGATCATATCCTGTTTGTCCTGGCGTTGTTTCTAGCTTCGGAGCGGTTACGCAGTCTTATTATTCAGATCTCCGCGTTTACCGTTGCACACACCGCTACTCTGGGTCTTGCGGCCGCGGGCGTTTTTGAACCGCCCGCCTCTATTGTAGAACCGCTTATTGCGTTCTCAATCGCATTTGTCGCGATAGAGAACATTTTTCTGAAGGACATTTCCAAGTGGCGGCCATTCCTGGTGTTTGGGTTCGGATTGATTCACGGGCTTGGCTTCGCGGGCTTCATACGTGATGTCGGATTGCCGCCCGGTCAATTCTGGTCGTCGCTGATCGGGTTCAATGTCGGCGTTGAGTTGGGCCAGCTGGCTGTCGTTCTGGCGGCTTTCATTCTCCGGATTCCGGTGAAGCATACGCTGAAAAAAACCGGCGTCACATATAGAAACGCCATTGTTATCCCGGCATCTCTTGTGATTGCGGCGATTGGTCTTTGGTGGGGGGCGGCGCGCACTTTCGGTTTCTAGCGCGCGCCGCAATGCGTTCTTTCGTGAGCCTAGCCGCCAGCGCCGCTAAGACCGCGAACTTCCAGCAAAGGCTCGATTTCAGGATCTTTGCCGCGGAAATTGCGATAAAGCTCATCCGCTTCACGCAAACCGCCGGCTTCATACACCCACGTTTTCAGTTTTTCCGACAATTCCGGATCGAAGATGTCGCCAGATTCTTCGAAAGCTTTGAAACCATCGGCATCCAGAATTTCAGACCAAAGATATGCATAATAACCGGCAGAATATCCGCCAGCAAAAATATGGGCGAAATAGGGTGAGCGATAACGCGGTTCAATCTCCGGGGGCAGCCCGTATCCTTCCAGGACTTCCCTTTCAAACTCCCGGGCGTCAGTGATCTGCGCAGCTTCTTCGGGCGTCAAATTGTGCCAAGCAAGATCAAGCAAGGAGGCGGCGATATACTCCGTCGTCTTGAATCCTTGATTGAAGGTTGAGGCTTTCAGCATTTTCTCAATCAATTCAGCCGGAATTACCTCACCGGTCTCATAGTGCGTTGCGTAGTCTTCAAGCATCGATTCCTGGCTCGCCCAATGCTCGAGAATTTGCGCCGGGAACTCTGTGTAGTCCCGAGGACCGTCAACGCCGGAGAAGTTCTCATACCGGATTTGTGTCATCAATCCGTGTAAGCCATGTCCAAATTCGTGGAACAGCGTCTCCACCTCGTCAAATCGGAGGAGCGTCGGCTCGCCTTCCGGTGGCGCAGTAAGGTTCATATTGTTCGTCACGATCGGGCGAATGTTATTGTCGTTGATATCCGATGCGTCCCGAAATGTGCTCATCCATGCCCCGCCCCGTTTTGAATCCCGAGCGTACATATCGATCATGAAGAGGCCGAGATGTTCGCCATTCTCGCCCTTAACGTCATAAGCGTTCACAACCGGATTCCAGACCGGGGTTTCGACCTGCTCAAATGTCACACCGAAGAGCTTGGTGGCCATGTCGAATGCGCCCTGGAGAACTGCATCCAATTCAAAATAAGGGGCCAACGCCGCATCATCGAACGCGTAACGTTCCTGACGCACGCGCTCAGCGTAATGCCACCAGTCCTGCCCTTCGGCCGTAAAGTCACCGCCATCGGCGGTTATCAGCGCCTGGATGTCGGCGAGCTCTTGTGCGGCCCGGGCAATCCCCGGCCGCCAGACCCGCAACAGAAACTCTTCGGCCGCCTCTGGCGTTTTAGCCATACGCGTTTCAAGTTGATATTCCGCATGGGATTTATATCCCATGAGCTGAGCGCGTTCGGCGCGCAATTGCGCAATCTTAATCGCGAGCGGCCCATTATCGTTTTCGCCTTCCGATGCGCGTAAGCGATACGCATCAAAGAGTTCTTTGCGCAGTTCACGGTTGGTGGACTGGGTCATAAACGTCTCAAACGGAGATCGGTTGAGGCCGACAACCCACTTATCCTCACCGTCGACCTTAATTGACGCTTTGAAGCTGTCGCTCAACCCGCCCAGGTCATCCGGATTCGTGATTTCAAGTTTGAAGCCGCCTGTCGCCGCCAGGAGGTTTTGCCCAAACTCCGTCGTAAGGGCCGAAATCTCCTCATTGATCTCCGCAACGCGGTCTTTGGTTTCTTTATCAAGGTCGGCGCCGGCGCGAACGAAATCACGATTGGTGAGCTCGAGAAGCCGTGCATCCTGTTCGTCCAAATCGAGCGAATCTTTTTGCGCGTATACTGATTTAACCCGGTCAAACAATGCTTCATTAAAGAGAATTGCGTTATATTCGCGCGTCAGCATCGGATAGATTTCGGATTCCAGCGCACGAAGTGTGTCATTAGTGTCCGTGTTGGTGATATTTCCGAATGTGCCGGAGACTTTGCTGAGCTGTTTGCCAGCGAGATCAAGAGCGACGATCGTATTCTCGAAAGTCGGCGCGTCCCCGTTATTGACGATAGCGTCTATCTCCGTCCGTAAATCAAGGATGCCGGCCTTTATTGCAGGCATGTAATCATCGTCACTGATTTCGGAAAACGGCGGCGTCCCGTAGGGTGTGTCCCAGTCAGCGACAAATGGATTTCCTTCGAGGTCTGCCGCGCTTACCGTGATCGCATCGTTGTCATTTTCAACGGCTTCAGTAACCACGTCTTCAGATGCGGCGACATCAACTTCATTGGGGGTTGGCGCCTCGCTTTCCGTTCTTTCACCACCGCACGCAGTAAGCGCGGTCGCAAGAGCGGAAATAGATACGGCTACGAAAAGTCTTTTCATTCGGTCCTCCGAAAGTAAGTGGTGGGTCGCCGGCGGCGTTCGGCCCCGTCAGTGAATTCGCCGCGCCAGAAACTGAGGCAATAGTCCGCTTTCTCATAGCGGATTTGATCCAATTCTCGAATAGCGCAATTGAATGATAATCAGATCGTTACACAATCACACGATTCACCGGCTTATCCGATAAATCGTTCTGTTCGTCGCTGAAGGCGCGCCTGTTGGAAAAACAACACGGCGAAAGCGTAAAAGCCAGTCGCCTGACATATTTTTCACTTATTCAAATGCAGCGCGTTGTTCATCCCGCAACCCTCTAAATTCGTTGCCGTCATACCAGTTCGGCCACTCGTCAGAGTAGGCCATCGCGGCGCCGACGTCATAAAGAATATCAAAAGTCTGCAAAACGGAGCGCATGTCCCAATCGTCTTGATACTCGTCCGCAGGTTTGTGATAGCGGTCAGCCCGATATTCCGCTTCAAAGGCTTGCCCCGCCTCTTCCCCGCCTTCAATGAGATCAACACCATTTTTTGCGTACAACATCGGCACGCCACGTTTCGCCAATGAAATGTGATCGGAACGATAAAAATACCCCGCTTGGGGGTTGGAGTCCGGACGCAGATAAAGGTCGCGTTTATCAGCGGCCGCTTTCAGGAGATCTTCAAGCTCCGACGCCCCGTTGCCTATCACGACAAGATCTTTAGCAGGCGGTGTCGGCAGAAGCGCATCAACATTGACGCCCCCGACAATATTCGCAAGCGGAACAAATGGGTCCTCTGCAAAATATGCTGACCCTAAGAGCCCTGACTCCTCCGCTGTAACGCCAATGAAAAGGAGCGATCGTTCAGGTGGCGTTTCATTCTGCGAAAAAGCTTCCGCTATCGATAAAATAGCCGCCGTTCCCGTCGCATTGTCAACGGCGCCATTCGATATGCTGTCGCTTGCCGCGGAAAAATTTCGCCCGAGATGATCCCAATGCGCCATATACAGAATATATTCGTCAGGTCGTTCCGCACCCGGCAATACACCAGCGACGTTGGCGGATTCACTCTCGCGAATCTGATTTTCAATGGCGCCGGACGCCCGAAGGCCAGACATTTCGACAGGCTTAAACCCTGGCTTCGCAGCAGCTTCGTGAAGTTCATCGAAGTTGAGGCCCGCATTTGCGAAAAGTTCCTGCGCAACCCGTTCCTGGATCCAGGCTTCGATTGCAACGCGATCCGCCGCCCCATTGGCCCGTTTCAAATCCAACTGCGGACCAGTCCACCCACCTTGGACAACCCCCCAACCGTAAGACGCCGGGTCCGTTTGGTGAATTACGATCGCCGCCGCAGCTCCCTGCCGAGCGGCCTCTTCATATTTGTATGTCCACCGACCATAATAGGTCATTGAACGCCCTTTAAAGAGGTCCGGATCCTCAGTAGCGAATCCAGGATCATTGACCAGCATGACCACAGTCTTGCCTTCAACGTCTAAGCCTTCATAGTCGTTCCAGCCGTATTCTGGCGCGACAACCCCGTATCCTACAAACACCATGTCGCTATCGTCGATGCTAACGCTATCCACGACGCGCTTTGTCCAGAAAACGATATCGTCGCCATAGACAAGCGGCGTTCCGTTGACAGAAAAAGAAGACTCATTCGGTTCAGCCGTTAGCTCTATCAAAGGCACATTTTGCTCAAAACTACCGTTGTTGGCGGGCTGCAGGCCAATCGCCTTCATTTGATCAATCAAGTATTGACGAGTCTTCTCGCCGGATTGCGTCGCCGGGGCGCGACCGCCAAATTCGTCAGAGGCGAGCGTTGCAATGCGTTCGCGCAACGTCGCCTCGTTAATGCTGGCGATCGGAAACGCCGGACCATCTGCGGCGATCTCAACTGCCTCACCTGCGTCAGACGGTTCGGGAGACGTTTCTTGCCCGCATCCCGCTAAGAGAAACACTGCAGCAAATGGGGAAAAGACCCGGCGAAAATTGTTCATGAAACACCCCTGGAAACAAGACGGATTCAGCGCGGCTTATGACGCAAAAAGACACCGATCGTCCAGTGCGCAGTTCAAAACTACCTCATAGAGGCAAGTTGACTGAGCGCGGCCAGTCTGGAGGCGCACATGGCCCATTCCGGCGAAAGAACTATGGCGATAATCCGCTACATGCGCCAGGGCTTGGCGGCGAAGAGGAAAATCATAACCCCGACAGCGAATATCGTGAATGACGCAGGCACGGGGACAGATGTGGTTTCCGTTGGCGCTGCGCCGAACTCAACTGTTCAGTATCAGGACACATTCATTAACATCGACTGTTCGCGCTCATGCTGAGACTGAACTTAACCGCCAATTACGCCGCCGTCTTTTCGGCGGATAGCGACCACGCTGGGCCGCGGCGGCGCACCCTCCTCGAAGTCAGGCCAGCGTGTGGTCGGGTTCTCAAAGCTGGCGCCGTCTCCGTCACCTGGGTGCTGAACCGACAAAAACACCGTTTTTCCATCCGGCGTAAAACGCGGTCCACAAACTTCCGCACCGTTCGGCGCGCGGAAAAATGCGCGCCCCGTCCCGCGTTCGGGACCATCTGTGGTAACGGCCCAGAGGCCGTCATTTGCGCCTGTATTCTCATTGCCGTCTGTGGCCACCCATAATCGTCCGGATGGATCAACCGCGCAGTTATCCGGCGATCCAAACCAGCCGTTTTCGCTGGTTGCGCCGTTCCACGTGGCGCCGATGACGGGATCGTGCGGATCGCCGCACCGAACCAGAATTTCCCAGCGCGATTGCGTGGATGCGAAGTCGCCTTCCGGCTCTATGATCTCGATGATATGGCCGGTTTCATTCTTCGCGCGCGGGTTCGCGGCATCAATTTGCTCCTCGGTCCGCCGGCTGTTGTTTGTGAGCATTACGAAGACGCGACCGCCTGAAGGATCAGGCTCAACATCTTCTGGTCGATCCATTGGCGTTGCACCCAGGAGATCGCCAGCGCGGCGCGTATCAATCATCACATCGGCTTGCGAACGAAATCCGTTTTCCTCGGTTAACGGGCCGTCGCCGTAAATCAAAGGCATCCATTCAAGGCCGCCATCAGGATCGAAACGGCCGACATAGAGCGTTCCATTGTCCAGAAGATTCATGTTCTTTGTACGATTTTTCTTATCGAACGTTTCATTGGTGATGAATTTATAGACATAGTCGAAACGTTGATCGTCACCCATATAGACGACGACACGACCGTCAGGCGCAACAACGCTCTCGGCGCCTTCATGTTTAAAACGGCCCATGGCGGTGCGTTTTTTAGGTGTTGATTCAGGGTCGAGAATGTCAACTTCCACTACCCAGCCGAAACGGTTCGGCTCATTGGGCGTTTTTGATACATCGAAACGATCGATATACCGCCCCCACTGGTACCACCCGCCCGGAACGCCATAACGGGCGTAATTATCCGTCTCCGGGCTATTAGGTTCAAGTTCACCCATAAAACAGCCGTTGAAATTTTCTTCGGCCATGAGATACGTGCCCCAGGGTGTGACGCCGCCAGCGCAATTGTTCAAGGTGCCGATAACGCGGCGACCGGTTGGGTCACTGGCGGTTTTCATTCGGTCATCACCCGCCGCTGGCCCGGTAATTTCCATTTCCGTTGAACCGCCTGTGATTCGCCGATTGAACGATGACTCGCGGACCGGTCGCCAGGCCCCTTCCGTGTCTTTTTGGACTTCCACTACTGATCCGCCATGAGCGGCCAATTCGACATCGCATTGCTCGCGCGACAGCTGACGTCTGCCCGCCAGACCGGGGAACATCAGCGGCGTCGACGTATATTCGTGGTTGACGCATAATAGTCCGTTTACGGCTGATATCCCATCGTCGCCAAGAGGGTAAAATCCGATGAAATCGTTGTTATAACCGAATTGACGTTCCTGCGCCGACGCTGTCTGGGCGAATGGGTCATAGGTCGGCGCATCGGGAAAGATGCCGTCGCCCCACCTGATCACCAGATCCACGAGATAATCATCCGGGGCATGGTGGTAGGCGTCCGCGCCGCGCGGGATTTCCGTGAAGGAAAATACTGGATCGTCGTTCGGGTCTGATTCGCCCGCCAAACCATCTCCTCGCGAGCGTTTCGCGCACCCATATCCCGTAGCGGCGACCGCACTCAGCCCGGCGAGAAACCCGCGCCGGGAAAGACGTTCGGCGATGATGTCATTTATCGTCTCAACACCCGCTGCCACCCGTGGGTTGGACGGCCGGTCTTCACTCGCATCCATAATGACGCCCCTTTTAGCGATTGTGGCGATTTCGCACTCATGTCGGTTTCAATGGTTCGTGTTTCGGTGATACAATTACAATGCCCGGCGCGGTAGATGATGCGCTGAATTGTCGTAAAGTTGTCAGAGTCCTGTCCGTGATAACGAAAAGCCCGTCGCCGCTTTGCGCCGACATTCAACGTCTTACATTCGCCTGGAAGGCGGGGGTAGATGTACTATCCATCCCCGCCCTGCATATAAAATCGGGAGAAAAGCTCTTTTTGAAAGGGCCTAGCGGTAGCGGCAAGTCGACGCTGCTTGGCGTCATCGCGGGCGTCTTTGCGCCGACAAGCGGGCACGTGAAGATTTTGGGCCAACCGTTTCATCAATTGTCCGCTGCAGCCCGCGACCGCGTTCGAGCCGATGCAATCGGCGTCATATTTCAACAATTCAACCTGGTTCCCTATCTCAATCTGACCGAAAATGTGCTTTTGCCCTGTCGGTTTTCCGCAAGCCGCGCCGCGCGCGTTGGGAATTCAGAAACGGAACGGACCGAAAAATCCGAAGACTTGCTCTCGCGACTTGGCCTTGGCGATGAAGTGCGGGACGCCCGGTCAGCCGCAGAGCTCTCAGTCGGGCAGCAGCAGCGGGTCGCAGCGGCGCGAGCCCTGATCGGGTCGCCATCTCTCGTCATTGCCGATGAGCCGACCTCGGCATTGGACGCCGAAACACGCGATACGTTTATTGGAACACTGCTGGCCGAGGCGGGAGACGCAGCCGTCTTGTTCGTTAGTCACGACGCAGCACTGGCTCGACATTTTGATCGAGTGTTGTCGTTGAACGACATCAATGATCCTCAAACGGATGTTATTCCCACGCCCTCAACGAAACCCCAAACACATGCGGAAACAACATGAATTTGCTTTCGCTTGCATGGAAAAGCGCCCGTGCGCGCGCTATGACGACAATCCTGACGATCGCGACTGTCGCGATATCAACCGCGCTTTTGCTCGGTGTAGAAAAAATCAGAAATGGCGCCCGCGCAAGTTTTGAGCAGACTGTTTCGGGCACAGATCTCATCGTCGGCGCGCGGTCCGGCGCGATCAATTTGCTATTATATTCCGTTTTTCGTCTCGGCGATCCAACAGCAAACCTGTCATGGGAATCATATGAGGGCTTCGCAGGTCGTCCGGATGTCGCGTGGACTGTGCCCATGTCGCTTGGCGATTCCCATGGCGGCTTCAGAGTGCTTGGCACAACGACGGGTTACTTCGAACATTATCGTTATGGTGAGCGGCGACCTCTATCATTCGCCAGCGGCGCACCCTTTTCAGGCGTTTATGATGCAGTGCTTGGCGCAGAAGCCGCGCGGCGCCTCGGGTATGAACTCAATGACGAGTTTGATGTTGCGCATGGATTGAAAAGCGCCGGCTTCGCCGAGCACAAAGACCGCCCTTTTCGCGTGGTTGGCGTATTGAAACCCACCGGTACGCCTGTCGACCGAACGATCCATGTGAGCCTTGAGGGCATAGAAGCGGTTCATATTGGCTGGAACAATGGAGGACCGTCGATTGGACCACGCGCCCAAACCGGGCCGCCCGATTTGAGTGCCGAAGACCTCCAGCCCGATGCAATCACCGCCTTCCTTGTTGGCTTAAAAAGTAAAAGCGCCGTTTTGCGCTATCAGCGAGACGTCAACACTTATCGCGGCGAAGCCCTATCCGCCGTCATTCCGGGCGTCGCACTCTCGCAATTATGGCGGGTTGTGGGCGCGGCGGAACAAGCATTGCGCGGCGTCGCCCTTTTCGTTGTCGCGGCTGGTTTGACAGGTCTTTTAACCACAATCTTGACGAGCCTTAATGAACGCCGCCGCGAGATTGCCGTCCTGCGATCTGTTGGCGCAAAAACAAGAGACGTATTTTTTCTACTCGTCCTGGAATCAACACTGGTCGCCGCAATCGGCGCGGTCATTGGGGCTGTCGCCATCAACGCTGCGTTGATCTTTTTTGCGCAACCGATTGAGGCGCTCGCAGGCTTCCCTCTCGGCGGATTTGCGCTCTCAGCATACGATTTATATATTACGGGAGGGGTCGTGCTGATCGGCTTTTTGATGGGCTTCGTCCCCGGATGGCTCGCCTATCGCCAGTCGTTGAGTGATGGATTGACAGTTAGAATTTGAGGTATCTTGTGCGTCATTTGATTGTTGCGTTTTTTCTGGTTTTTGCGACGCCGGCCTTCAGTGAAGAGCCGCAAACGATTTTTTGGGAAGACCTCCTGCCCGATGGCGAGCTTGAGCGGCTGGAAGAGCTTTATGCTGCGGCTCCTTCAATGACAATGTTTGGGCACTCACCTGACGACCCTATGGCCGGCGGTATGGCGGTCCAGATCGGCACGTTCAATGTTGTCCAGGAGTTAGATGAAAAACTTGTCCGCATACCGGGCTTTGTTCTCCCGTTTGAGTATGTGAAATCAGGCAAAATTTCAGAATTTCTGCTCGTTCCGTATTTTGGCGCCTGTATTCATACGCCGCCGCCACCGCCCAACCAGCTTGTCTATGTCAAAGCGGAAAAACCCGCGGACTTAGGTCAGCAGTGGGATGCGATCTGGGCGATCGGAAAGCTTCGAACACAGAAAAACCTAAATGAGCTGGGTGACGCCGCCTATACATTAGAGCTAATTCGATGGGAGACGTATGATGGGTAAATTCGCTAAGGTCCTTCTCTTTTCGTCGGCGTTCTCGCTCATTGCTGCTGCGGCGAATGCCGAGAGCGAGCACGAAGATCATCACGATCATGATGATGATCATCATGAACATAGCGATCATAAAGGTCATGACGACCACAGTGAACACGACGACCATCATGATCACGAGAATGAAACTGAACACGAACACGAACACGATCAGGACGAAGACAGCGCACGCAGCCATGGCGCGCATACGCATGGGGCATGGGAGCTATTTGCAGCGCTAGACGGAAGCAAATTATCACTGACGGCGAAAGGGCCGCTAGTCGATGTATTAGGTTTCGAATATGCGCCAAAAACGAATGAAGAGCGTCAGTCGGTCGAAGCGCTTGTCAACCGTCTCGAAACGCCAGAAGTGATGATCGCGCTGGACGGTCGTGGACAGTGCGCATTATCTTCGCCTGTAGCCGTTTCGCTTCCTGACGGATTTCTTGGCGAGAATGAACACGACGGCGATGATGACCACACAGAGCAACATCATCATGATGCTGATCACGCTGACCCCGATATCCACGCAAATGACCTTGAAATATCGTACCAATTTGAATGCGACGCACCGAAACGTCTCGGCTCGATTACCGTCAGCGCATTTGAGGCCTTCCCGTCGATCGAACGCGTCGATTCTGTCTTTTTGAGCGGCACCGCCCAGGCCGCCGAGCGGTTATCGCCCGACGCCCAAACGCTAAAGCTCAAAAAGTAACCGGAAAAATCAGACGAAACCCTCCTAAGGAATATTTCCGCCAACAGTCCATGGTCCGCCGGCGTCCAGGAGCGCCGTCTCAAAATTCGGAATTGTTGTGTCCTTTAGAGTGTTAATCCGGTCACGGATCGCCGCGAAATCCGTTTCGGCGTATGTGAGTGTTTGCATATGCGTCTCGGTCGGACCATAGGTCTGGTAAGCGGTACCGACGAGCACTTTGCCTAATCGATTCGATACCGTTGCTGGCGGCTCTTGCCCGACAACCGACATCGCCTGATTGCCGCTCAATTCAGAAATGATAGCGTTCAGCTCTGTGCGAATAGTGCGCCATTGCACGTCAAGGTCGGACGGCGCAGCGCGTGTCCGGCTCAATGCAACTTTTAAATCGTCGACTTTGGTCGTGAGTTGCTCCGTCGCCGCGTTGGCGGCGGTAACGCTCCGCTGTAAATCCGCAAGGCGCTCCCAGAACGCGACAACACTCGCCAGATCTGCGCCCGTCAGCGCGCCTTCACGCAAGCGCTCAACTTTGAAAGGTTGCGCCGAGACAAGTTCGGTCGTCTCGCCGCGAACGACTTTCGAGAGCGAAACCGTATAATCGCCCGGCGCCGCCAAAAAGCCTTTTAATTCTTCATCGGGATAGCCGGGCTCGTCACCAACCGCATCCATCGGAGGAAAGCGTAAATCCCACGCAACGCGATGGAACCCTTTTTCAGTGGGGCCGCTGATCCGGCGCACCACACTCCCGTCGGCGTCCCGGACGGTCAGCCAGATCTCCGGTTCAACCTCAAGGATCTCGCGTTCGGTTTCCTCAAAACCTGCAAACGGCGTATTCTCCCACTCTTCGTCCCAGTCTTTCTCCGCGTCCTGGCGAATGTCCTCTAGAGACTGAAGGCCGTCTTTCAAATAATACGTAAAGACAGCCCCAAATGGCGGATTGGGCGCGCGATAATAGCCATGGCCCTGCGACGCGCCTTCAGTGAACCCGAGCGGGTGACGCTCCATATACCACCAAGCGCGCCGTCCGGGGAACAACAGCGCTTCCTGCTCCAGGGCGTCTTCGGTGAGACCGCGCAGAGGCGTATAATCATCGAGAATGTAAAATCCACGTCCGAAGGTCGCCGCAACCAAGTCCTCTTCGCGGCGTTGAATCGTTACGTCTCGGAATGAAATCGTCGGCGCGCCACCTTCCAACTCAATCCACTTCGCCCCTCCATCAACGGTAAAAAAGAGGCCGAACTCTGTCGCCGCAAACAAAAGATTAGGTTCGACATGGTCCTGAACGACACGCCACACCAAATGCCTATCCGGTAAATCGCCGACGATAGATGTCCATGTGCGTCCACGATTCGTACTCTTCAAAAGATATGGGGCGTAGTCGCCGTATTTATGATTATCGAGCGCGACGTAGACAGTGTTTGCGTCATGCAGATCCGCGCGGATATCATTGACAAACGCGGTTTCCGGCACGCCTGGCAGCGTACCGACATTGACGCGCGACCAGCTTTGTCCGCCATCGCCCGTTGACTGAATAATGCCATCATCCGTACCCACATAAAGAATGTTCTCATCAAGCGGGGATTCAGCGATCGACGTGATTGTGTTGTATTGGGACATAGCGAGGAAATCCCAGCCAGCATCCCAGGACCATTGACGCCCCATAATCGGCAACAGCATGCGATCCTCGTTGCGGGTCAGGTCTTCGGAAATCGCCGTCCAGGAATCGCCGCGATTATCTGAACGCCACAATCGGTATGACGCGAAATAAATCCGCTTCGGATCATGAGCGCTCACCAGAATTGGCGCATCCCAATTATAGCGTTCTACCGGCTCGCCCGGCGCAGCCTGTGGCTGGATATGAACAATTTCACCCGTGGTGCGGTCATGGCGAACGAGATTTCCTTCCTGCCATTCTGCATACATGATGTCCGGATTGCCGGGCTCTACGGCGGATTGATGGCCGTCGGCGAAGAGTGTGATAAACCAATCGGAATTACGAATGCCGTGACGATTGTCTGTACGCGACGGACCACCTTGCGAACTGTTGTCCTGAGTGCCGCCATAAACCAGATAAAACGGCTCCGTATCGTCGACTGCGACTTTGTAAAATTGCGTAATGGGTAAGTTGTCGATGAACCGCCAGGATTTCTCGTTGTCATAACTTTCGTAAAGGCCGCCATCTGAACCAACCAAAATATAGTCCGGATCATCGGGACGAAAAGCGATCGCATGATCGTCAACATGTTTGTATTCAAGATTTAACGAACGCCATGTCTCACCGCCATCGTCAGAGACCTGCGTGTAATTACTGACAAGATAGACTTGATCGAATTTGTGCGGGTTTGCGTAAATCTCTGTATAGTAATGAGGGCCTGTACCGCCACCGACGGCGTCAGACATTTTTTTCCAGGAAGCGCCGCGTGTTTCCGACCGCCATACACCGCCTTCGCGACGGTTTAGTTCGATCGCCGCGTAGATGACGTCAGGACGTTGCGGCGATATCGCGAGGCCGATCTTGCCCATATTGCCTTCGGGTAAACCTTCAGTGAGTTCACTCCAGGTTTCGCCGCCATCCTTCGACATGTGAATGCCGGATTCCGGGCCGCCGCCGACATAGGCGGCGACGGTGCGATGGTGTTGCCATGTTGCGGCGTAAAGCAGGTTTGGATCGCGCGGATCCATAACGACGTCCGTCACGCCGGTCCATTCCCCGGCGGACAAAACATTTTCCCATGTCTCGCCGCCGTCGATTGTTTTGAAAAGACCACGATCACCGCCGCTAGACCACAGCGGGCCCTGGGAGGCGACAAACACAGTATTAGGATCGTCGGGGTGAACAATGATCTTGGAGATATGATTAGAATTCGCCAGTCCGAGATTTTCCCAATTGGCGCCCCCGTCTGCTGATTTGTAGATTCCATCGCCGAACCCAACATGCCGGCCGCCGACATTCTCTCCTGTACCCACCCAAATTGTGTTGGGGTTCGACGGATCGATCGCAAGCGCGCCGGTGGAATAAGATGGCTGATCGTCAAAGATTGGGGTCCAGGTCGTGCCCGCATTTGTCGTTTTCCAGACGCCGCCAGAGCCAACCGCAACATACCAGGTCGCCGGATCATCAGGCATGATCGCGATATCAGCGATGCGACCAGCCATCAGCGCCGGACCTATTCCCCTAAGCTCAAGCCCTTTGAATGTTTCGCTTGAAAATGAACCCTCATTTTCTTCCGCTGGCGTCGCGTCTTGCGCGCAAGTGGTCAGCGGCAGGATCAAGATCGTAAGTATTGTAAAAAGACGCATCGCTCTTCCCCGTTTGTTTTGATTTTGCAAAGTGTTAGCAGCCAACTCGAATGTGATAAAATCACTATACGCTTGCGGTTGCGCGCTTTTGTTTCGCACGCTTTTTCGATCCGCGTTTCCAACGCGGCAAGAAAAAGAGATAGATGCCGGTTCCCCACATGCCGAGTAGCACGACGCCTGTTGGGAAGAATATATAGAGCTTTACCCAGTCCGCGAAAAATGAACCATCATGGAGCGCCTCAATGATATCTGATCGCCGATAGGCGACCTGCAAAACATCGCCCGTGGCCGTATCGATCTGCGCTTCCCAATTATTCGGCGCGACAAATTTCACGACCCCTTTTCCAGGTTTGAAATCAACGCGGGACAACTCGCTCCAACTGTCCAGTTCAAGTTCGTCAACACTTTGCGCCGCTTGAAAAAGGTCTTGAACGCTGAGCACAGGGATATCGTCGCGCGCGACGCCGCTGATGGTTGACGGCTGCACCCAGTCAAATTCTTTTTTCAAAATCAGGAAGAGGCCCGCGACTATCACGATCCCCAACGGCGCCATAATGACAAGCGACGCCCAATAATGGATTTTGCGAAGCAGTATCTTTGTTTTCATGGCGTACGTAATCCCCGGCGGAAAACTGGTTTTCTCTTCCTTAGGTGTATCGCGAATTCCCTGGCGAGCAACTAGGTGCATTCGCCACAGGGCGTCGCGGGCGCTCGGTCACGCACCAAAAAAGTACAGTTGTATTGAAATCCTGTGACGCGCTACTCACGAATATTGTTGTCCGGCGGCGCTGTTAGCTTCAAAAGCGCCTCAAATTGTCCGAGGACGCAGGTGGATATGGCCTTTCCATCGCTATCTGCAATGTCAACGACATCGCCAGTGCAGAGCAAAGAATCATTTGTACGATACGAGACGACGACCGTACCAGCATTGTCAATCCTGCAATCGCCATCGAGATGGTTGAGAAAGCGCGCGTCGTCGCCACGCACCCATAGAGCGATGTCGTTCAAGAAATTCAGCGCGCCAACTTCCGGGACGATTACGCATTCATGCGTGACACCTGTTTGAACATATCCGCGCTTTGCTAGCGCTTCCTGCCGCGATTCGACCTGGGATGGACCGAAACTTGATGCATTTGTTGTGCACGCGCAAACAAGAGCGATAACGATCACGCCGATCAAAGGAGAAAGTGAGTTCATAATTTAACACCAGTCTGTGCAGAGAAAAATGCGTGTTGCACTTTGATGGATCAATCAAAGCCGTCAAGCAAATATTCGCATTCTACAAAACATCAATTTGAACAAAAATACCATCAAAACTAAGCTAGTATAGCATCCGGTTTATAATAGATTACATTTTCTTATAGGTCTGTACGCATTCAACAAATTTGTGCGCTCCTTATAAAAATTTTCTGTGTACGATACTTGCCAAGTTTCATCGTATCGGCGTAAGTTGAATCGTTCTCGGGCCTATTCGGGGATTCCTCCTCCCCGAAATCTGCCAACGCATCTTGTCTTTTCGCTCTTTGCGAGCGCGAGGTTAGGTGCGCCCAATTCAACATTAAGGAAGGGAAGAGCTTATGAAGCGAAGTGCATTCATTGGCGCCGGACTGGCTGCCCTATGCCTAAGCGTGGGACACGCGACGGCTGCGGAGCGGGATATGGCGAAAGTCGGCGACGCGTTGTCGATTATGTATGAGCAAGCCAAAGAAAAAGGTCGCATTGCCGATATCACTGTATCTGGCGCTGATTCCGGATCAGGCGCTGCGCGGACGGCGGATGATGTTCAGGTGGGTCGTCAGTCGGTAGACAATCAGACGCTTTATGTCGGACCAATTTTAGATAACGGCAAGGTTATAATCGACGCCGTCGCCTCCGGAAATACGAATGATCTGGCGGTGACGATCAGGTCCCTGGGCGGAGAGCACGTGTCGTCCATGGGCCGCATTGTTTCCGCCGCGTTTCCTGCTGAACGCCTCGCTGATCTGGCGGGCAGCCCTTATCTCGCATTCGCGCGGCCAAGTCTGGCTTCCACCAATGTCGGCTTGGTGACGTCGCAAGGCGACCGCTCAATGCGTACCGATGAGGTCCGTGCGGATATAGGGTTTGATGGAACAGGCACCCTTGTCGGCGTTCTTTCCGACAGTTTCTCCTGCGCCACCGTCAACGATGCAGGCGGCCCTTTCACAACCCAGGCGGACGACATTGCAAGCGGTGACCTTCCGGCCGAAATCATAAATCTCGAAGATATCGCCCCCGCCGCGCCGCCGCCGGATGAGGGTTGTATCGACGAGGGCCGCGGCATGGCGCAGCTCATTCATGACGTTGCCCCCGGCGCGTCCATTTCGTTCCATACGGCGTTTTTGGGACAAGCCGATTTTGCGCAAGGCATCATCGAACTCGCTGAAGCCGGTTCGGACGTCATTGTTGACGACGTGATCTACTTCGCGGAACCCATGTTCCAGGATGGCGTCATCGCCCAGGCGGCGGACGAAGTCGATCGGCTCGGTATTCCATACTATTCGTCCAATGGTAACCGCGGCCGAGACGCTTTTGAAACGGAGTATCGCCCCACTTCGTTTGATGGATCGACCTTCCATGATTTTGATCCGGGTCCGGGCGTTGATCCGATCATGACGGTCACGCTGGATGGTTCGCTCCAGACGAACCTGACCTTTAACTGGGACAGCCCGAACTTTTCCGTCTCCGGCGGTGCGGGCGCCCAGAATGATGTCGACGTTATCATGTTTGACAGCGCCGGCAATCGCGTCCCGGATTGTTTTCCGGGCGGGGTTTTTGAACAACCAGTTGACGGGCTCTGCCAATTCCAATTCACAGATGGCGGCGTTCCAATCGATGGCGGATCCGGCGGCGATGCAATTGAGCTGGTCTCCCTCGTCGACTTCATCGGCGGCTCTGAAGTTGGAATCGGCTTTGAAACACAATCCGGCGACCCAGCCGGCTTCGTAAAATTTGTGCTTTTCGCCGGCGGATTTACCGATTCGGAGTATCCGGTCGATGCGCCGTCTGGTTTTGGGCATAATAACGCCGCCGGCGCGGAAGGTGTCGGCGCCGCCGGCTTCTTCTTCACCGAAGAGTTTATTGGCGATCCTCAAACAGTTGACCTGCGCGGAGACGCGGGCGAGCCTCCTTGTATCCCGGCTTGCTTGAATGATTTCTCGTCAGCTGGCGGCACGCCGATATTCTTCGATACCGACGGTAATCGACGCCATAGACCAGAGATTCGGCTAAAGCCCGGCATTACTGGTCCGGATGGAGCAAATACGACATTTTTCCGGGTCGATACGTTCCGGGATGATGACGACGGAGACGGCGTTTTTGAATCTTTTGAAGAGGGTGAATTCCCCAACTTCTTCGGTACATCAGCATCAGCGCCGCACGTCGCAGCGGTCGCAGCGCTCATGATCGAAGGCGAAGGTTCGGAAATTCGGAAATTCAAACGCAATGGCGATGTGAAATTCCGAATGTGCAAGCCGGCGAAGTTTGTCTTTTTCAAGAAAAAGCCGCGCTTATTCGGTAAAACCCGAAACGTTAATCCGGACAAAGTTAGCCAGAAAATCGAACGCGGCTGGCTCTTAGGACCTTGTTCACGCAGCGAAGCGTCAAGGGTGCGCAATGTCATGCGGTTGACGGCGGACGATATGCAGGTCCGCGCGGATCTGACGACCGGCGCCACGTTGCAAGTCTTCGACGAAGTAGGCCGAAGAGGATTTGACTTCGATTCCGGCTTTGGATTCATCGATGCGGTTGAAGCGATTGAGGTATTTCTCAATATCGATATCGACGATATCGACGATATCGACGATGACGATGACGATGACGATGACGATGATGACGATGACGACGATGATGACGACGACGACGATGACGATGATGACGATTAATCATCATTGGACATCACGTTGTTAAATCGACGGAAACCCGCCGGATAATCCCGGCGGGTTTTTTATGATGATCCCCAAAATAAGGCACAAACGAAAAATCACCCCGGTTTCAAAACACGCCGGGGCGATTAAATCGTTTGACTTATTTTGCGATCAGAAGTTAGCCGCGCAAATTGACAACATTTGACTCCATTCCAAGCGCTTCACGGGCGCGCTCGACAATATGAGTCGCATTCAATTTTGCGGTCTCGTACATGTTAAACGGCGAATCCTGGTCCTGATAAACATCGGGTAAAGTCATGGTCCGGATCTTCAGTCCAGTATCAAATCGCCCGGAGTCAGCCAAATACTGCAGAACGAAGGCGCCGAAACCACCAATTGAGCCTTCTTCAACCGTAACCAAGACCTCGTGGTTCGCGACGAGTTGGTCGATCAATTTATGATCCAAGGGCTTAGCGAAACGCGCATCCGCCACTGTGGTCGATAGCCCCTGGCTCTCCAGTGTATCAGCGGCTTTCAGCGCTTCAGCCAGACGGCCGCCATAAGCGAGAATCGCAACTTTCGTTCCTTCACGAACGATACGCCCCTTCCCGATCTCGAGAATGTCACCTTTCGCCGGCAACTCAACGCCTACGCCTTCGCCGCGAGGATAACGAAACGCAATTGGCCCGTCATCATAGGCGACGGCCGTTGCAGTCATGTGAACAAGCTCGGCTTCGTCACCGGCCGCCATCAAGACCATATTAGGTAAACATCCAAGATAAGCGATATCAAATGCGCCCGCGTGGGTTTGCCCGTCCGCACCGACAAGACCCGCTCGGTCCATCGGAAAACGAACGGGCAGATTTTGGATCGCTACGTCATGGACGACAGAATCATAGGCGCGTTGCAGGAAAGTAGAGTATATCGCTGCAAAAGGCCGCATACCGTCGCCGGCAAGTCCTGCAGCGAAAGTTACAGCATGCTGTTCGGCGATACCGACATCATAGCATCGGTCAGGATACGCATCCGCAAATAAATCGAGGGACGTTCCCGACGGCATGGCCGCGGTGATGCCGACAATCTTATCGTCGCTCTCAGCTTCCGTAATTAGCGCCTTGGCGAACACTTTCTGATACGCCGGGGCGTTAGGCGTCCCTTTCTTTTGCTTGCCAGATACAACATCAAATTTTGCGACGCCGTGATATTTATCCGCCGCCTCCTCTGCCGGGGGATAGCCGGCGCCCTTACGTGTTACAACGTGAACCAGAACGGGCGCGTCATCCATGTCCCGCACATTTTCAAGAACGGGCACGAGATGGTCTAGATTGTGCCCATCTATCGGTCCCACATAGTAAAATCCTAACTCTTCAAATAACGTTCCGCCGGTCACCATGCCGCGACCATATTCTTCCGCTTTGGCGATCCTGTCATAGACAGCCCGCGGCAAACGCCGCGAGAGTTGTTTGCTGAGCTTGCGGAACCCCTGATAAACGCCAGACGATGACGCACGCGCCAAATATGCGCTCATAGCGCCCACCGGTGGGGCAATCGACATATCGTTGTCGTTCAGGATAACGACCAATTTTGATCGCAGATGGCCGGCATTGTTCAATCCCTCATACGCCATACCGGCCGACATCGAACCGTCACCGATAACCGCGATTGATGTCGTATTTTTCTTCAGATGACGGGACGCTTCAGCAAACCCGGTCGCCGCGGAGATGGATGTCGCTGCGTGGGCGGCGCCGAATGGATCATATTCGCTTTCCGATCGTTTGGTGAATCCCGACAGGCCACCCCCTTGTCGCAGCGTGCGAATACGATCGCGCCGTCCTGTCAATATTTTGTGCGGGTAACACTGGTGCCCCACATCCCAGACCAGGCGATCATCGGGCGTATTAAAAACATAGTGGATCGCCGTCGTCAGCTCGACCACGCCTAGCCCGGAACCGAGGTGCCCGCCGGTCACCGAAACAGCGTCGATCATTTCCGCGCGCAATTCATCCGCAAGCTGGCGCAGTTGCGATTTCTCTAATTTCCGCAAATCGGCCGGCGTATTGACTGTATCTAGAAGCGGCGTTTCCAAACTCATCACATTCCCCTGGCGACCGAACCCTTATGATCGGGATCTCGGATTTCCTGGTAAAGCGCAGGCCACGTTTCAGCCGCAACCCGCTGTATTCATAAGATAACGGCGTTTTCTACTCGCTTACGCGAAATTCTCCACCCCTAATCCGATGAATCCACGGCAAACGTGCGGCCTTTTGGGGATAATGTTGCCATTCGGTCGCGGCGGCTGCCGTCACCCCTTGCCTGACCAAGGGCAAACAGCCGAACTTATTGAAAAATGGAGATATAATTCTGTGATCGAGCGATTTGCCGACAAAATCTGCGTTGTCACTGGGGCGGGATCCGGCATTGGACGGGCAACGGCGGTGCGACTGGCCGCCTCAGGCGCCGTCGTCGCCGCAAGTGACGTCGACCCGAGCGGACTGAACGAAACCAAAGCGCGCATCACACAAGATGGCGCCAATAAACACCGCTTTGATATTTTGGACGTATCAGACGCCGACGCTATCGAAAATTATGCGCTAACGATTCAGGATAGCGTCGGGCCGGCCCATTATGTCTTCAATATCGCTGGAATGACCCGTTTTGGCGATTTTCGAACGACGTCTCTGTCGGCGTTTGAGACAATTTTCGATGTTAATTTCTGGGGCGTCGTGCGGATGACAAAGGCGTTCTTACCGCAACTCATCGAAACGAAAGGCGGGATTGTAAATGTTTCAAGCGTCTTTGGATTAATCGGCTACCCCGGCCAGGCGCATTACTGCGCATCCAAGTTCGCCGTACGCGGATTTAATGAAACGATTGCCATGGAGCTAGAAAGCACAGGTGTAAGCGTCACATCCGTCCATCCTGGAGGCGTTGCGACGAATATTGCAGCGAACGCCGCATTTGATGGCTTGCCAAGCGGTGTTGATGATCGCACCGTTATCGAACAACAATTTGAAAGTGTTGCGCGCACGAGCCCTGAAGATGCGGCTAGTGCAATCCTTCGCGGCGCAGCCAAACGCAAACGACGAGTGTTGATCGGACGCGATGCGCGAATAATTTCATTGGCGCAGCGATTGTTTCCAGAAAACTATTCAAAGCTTCTTCGGCGTTTCGCGCCTGATCAAAGATTTTGAAACGTCCTGCCACGGACGAACCCTCATCGACTCCGATCATTCAAACTGTGCGGATTCAGTTTTTGGACGACCATCCCCGCCAACAACGATTTTGTCGATTTTTTCCTGGGCTGATTTTAGTTTCGCTTCACAGTGGGCTTTAAGCGCCGCGCCTCGCTCATAAAGCGAAATCGATTCTTCAAGCGCCGCCTCGGCGCCTTCCAATTTCTGGACAATCGATTCCAATTCTTCGAGCGCTTTTTCGAATGACAGGTTCGCTATTTCGTCTGCTTTTTTCGCCATGATCGCGTTTTGCCCCGGATTGCCGGGCCACGCAACCGGCTGGACTTGCCTGGTCGTCAGGACCTGATACCGTTGGCGGTTTGTTGCGATCAAGCGGGGTGCTGGCGGGGCCATTATGAAAACGTTTTTAGCCATTATTGGGGTCTTGGCGTTGGGTATTATCGCCTTGATCGCGACGCTCTATGTCGTTAGCGCCCAAAAACTGGAAAGCCTGCCGCGCGAGGCGATCGCTTATGTCGATGAGGCGATCCCCGCCATCGCAAACAATTGGGATGGCGAAGAGTTGGACCGCCGTGCAGCGCCCGAGTTGAAAGCACTCTTCACCAATGGCGCGCTCGAAGCGCTGATGACTGCCGGGGAACGCCAGCTCGGCGGTCTGACCGACTACGATACAGCAGAATGCGAAATGAAAGCCTACGACATTAGCGCTGACGCAGGTGAAGTTGCATTAGTGGATTGCGGCGCGCTCGCCGGTCATCTGCGAGGGTTCGCCGCATATTCCGTCAATCTTGTCAAACGCGAAGGTCAATGGAAAATCTACGGCTTTTACGTATTTCCGTCTACAACGGAAGAAGCTCCAGTCCAGGTCAATGTGGCGCTAAAGGATCAACGTAACATCAACGCCGTAAGCCTCTCGCTGACGGACCGATCAATCGGCATAATTTCTGAAAATCAGCCTGCGGTCGGAATTGGTTTCGAGCGTGACGAGAAGATCGATAATATTTCCGACTAGTATTTACTCCGCAGCGAGCGGCGTTTCGGCTTCGCTTGAAATCCCCGCGCGCGGTTGCTCGTAAATGCGCCAAGACCAGTAATTATTGCCGCCGCTCCGTTCGACCCGGCTCCATCCGTCACGACGAAGCTGATGATCGATCATCCAATTTAAATATCCGTGTGCGCACAACAAAACATCGCCGTTTTCAGCTATCTCAGCCAAACGGGTGGAGATTTGACGCACGCGACGCCAGGACTGCGGATGGGTTTCAACCCCTTTGGGCGCATAGCCCCAAAACCAAAAGGAACGCGATATCACGCCCCAAGTTCCCGGTCGCAGTTTCAAGAACGGCACCGGTGGCGGCGGCAAAGGCGCTTCTACAAAGATAGCGTCGCTAGGCGCTGTTCGCGCGACACCAGTAACGTGGCGTGCTGTTTCGATGGCTCGCGGCAGCGTTGACGACAAAACGGTCTCGGCGTTCTGCGCCAGGCGCACAAGGGCTTCGGGCGGGCGCTCGTCCGGATGCAATCCGCTTTCATCATATCGCGCCCACCAGTCGCCATATTCGTGAGCGAAAATGCGCTTGTCTCGCGATAGATTTGGCTTTCCGTGCCGCGCAGTGATGATGCGTCCGGTCATGTCGATCGCCAGCCCGCCCTCGTTCGAAATCCGAAAATGCTTATCGCCCGTTTCTAATCAAGCCATCAAGGTCTTTACATGCGCGGCTGCGCATAAACCCAAAGCGGCCAGATCGTACCCCCCCTCCAGGACCGAGACGACCCGACCATTCGCTTTGTCGCGCGCGACCTGGCGAATTTTCTCAGTCACCCAGGCAAAGTCATTCTCGGTGAGCCTTAAACCGCCAAGGGGGTCGGCGACATGGGCGTCAAACCCGGCTGAGATCACAATCAAATCCGGGTCGAAATCTGATAGCGCCGGTAAAATGCGGTCTCCCCAGACTTTCTGAAAGTCCGCGCCATCGGTCCCCGTCTGAAGCGGCGCATTGACGACATTATCAAATGCCCCGCGATCGCTTTCGCGGCCAGTGCCCGGATATTGCGGCCATTCATGAGAGGAGGCGAAGAATGCGTCTTCATCGTCCCAGAATGCAGCTTCGGTCCCGTTGCCGTGATGGACGTCGAAATCAACGACGGCGACCCGTCGCGCCCCATGAGCGCGAGCGCTAATAGCAGCGATTGCCGCGTTGTTAAAAAAACAAAAGCCCATCGCCCGCCCCGGTTCGGCATGGTGACCTGGCGGGCGCGCCGCAACAAAAGCACTGTCCGCTTCACCGGCGAATATTGCGCCCACTGCCGCGACAGCACCGCCGGCGCCGCGGCGGGCGGCTTCCAGAGAAAATGGTCCCATAAAAGTATCGGCGTCAAATTGAGCGAGCCCGTCACGGGGCGCATTTTCTTCAATTACCTGTCGGTAGCGCTCAGGATGCACAAGCTCAATTTCACGCGCGCCGATCAATGGCGGGGCCCGCCGCTCCAGTGAAGAAAATTCATCGGTAGACAAAGCACGTTCAACGGATGCATACCGGCCTGCATGCTCCACATGCCCTGGCGGCACGCCGTGCGCGCCAAAAACATCATGAGTGTAAAGTAATGTGGTCACCTGGCTTTAAAAAACCGATCTACCCCAGCTCATTCGTCAGTGTTTCCGAAACTCCAGGCGGCGGCGGAATATCATCTGGCACGAAGAAATCCACCATTATCTTCTTTTCCCGATTGACACGATATTGCTCGAAGTCTGTGACACCATTCTCATAGAGAAACGTGTCATCGATAAGAAAATTACCGGTGAATTCCTTAGCCGGTTTCGTAAATACCGTGTACGCTGCATCCGCCATAATCTCTGGTTTGCGCGAGATATTCATCATCGCGTCACCGCCCAAAGCAAATTCGACGGCGGCCGTCGCAATTGAAGTGCGCGGCCACAAAGCGTTAAACGCGATCCCTTGCGGCTTGAACTCGGCCGCCATGCCGAGAACGCACATGGACATATTATACTTCGCCATGGTGTATGCGACATGGCCGGCAAACCATTTTGGATCGAGATCAAGGGGTGGCGATAAATTTAAGACATGCGGATTATCAGACTTTTTTAAATATGGAATGCATGCCTTTGCCGTGACGAACGATCCGCGCCCGTTGACCTGGTGCATCAGATCGTAGCGTTTCATTTCTACGCCCTCGGTGCCGGCGAGATTGATCGCCGATGCATTGTTAACGCAGATGTCTAAGCCGCCAAATTCGATCGCCGTTTTTTCCACAGCCTCGTTTACGCCGTGCTCGTCGCGCACATCTACGATAAGAGGCAACGCGCGACCGCCGGCCGTTTCTATCTCTTCCGCCGCTGTATAGATCGTACCCGGAAGGTGCTTGTGAGGCTCAGCAGTTTTTGCGGCAATTGCTACATTCGCCCCATCACGAGCCGCACGTTTCGCAATAGCAAGACCAATCCCGCGGCTCGCGCCAGTGATAAAAAGCGTTTTGCCTTTGAGTTTCGTCATATCGTAATTTCCTTCCGTTTCGGAGCACCCTACCCAGGGATACGAGCAATGCAATGCATGATCTACATCTGATACGGCAATGATCAACTTTGGGATTATTCAGCGACTATATGATCACTTGTGTTTTGCTCGGCTCGCTTAAAAGCACTTAATAAATTCCATTGATCGCCAACATTGGCGTTTTCGCGCCGTATGCACCACCAGGGTCGCCACCAATTACATTGTCTTTAATCTGATGATTTTCGCGTACAGAAGGCTCTCACATGTCAATTCCGGCGCAACGCGACTGAAATGGTTTCTCAATATCTCTTTTTTTGCGAAAGCGATAAGCGCAGTTCACTCTTGGTTTTTCTGGAGAAAAGTCAAAACCGCGAAATGCGCCTGCCCGCTCAAGCTGTCAGCAAGACCGGATCCATCCGTTCGACAGTATTTGCGCCGGCGCAAACCGCTGCGGTAAGTCCAGCAGCTTCGGTCAGATAGTTATCGGCAAAGAACGAAGCGATTGCGATTTTGCTCTCGTGATAAGTAACATCTTGGTCAGCGGCGATCGCCAAAGCAGCCGCCACGGCGCCGCGTGCGAGATAATAGCCGCCGGCCACATTGCCGAACTGTTTGAGATAGGGCGTGGCGCCTGCGAGTACTGATTCTTGGTTCGCCCCAGCAGTCTCCAGCAACCATTGTGTCGACCTCTCAAGCTCAATAACCGCTTCCTCCAAACGCTCGCCAATTTTCTTTACACGATTGTTTTTAGTCGCTTTGGCGATTGTCGCCTGTTCCTTGACGTTCTGGATATATTCGGCGACACCAGCGCCCCCGTCGCCCTGGAGTTTTCGGCCAACAAGGTCCATCGCCTGAATACCGTTGGTGCCCTCATAAATAGCGGCGATCCGCGCATCGCGCATATGCTGCGCCGCGCCGGTTTCCTCAACATATCCCATGCCACCATGAATTTGTACGCCAAGCGAGGTTACTTCGTTGGCCCGGTCCGTCGCCCAAGCTTTCGAAATCGGCGTCAGCAATCCCTCCAAAACAGATGCTTCCTTGCGCGCCGCTTCGTCTGCGCCGTTGCGTGCCAAGTCATATGCAACCGCATTTGCATAGCAAATTCCACGCGATGCTTCGATTAAAGACTTCATTGAGTAAAGCATGCGCCGAACATCCGCATGCTCATAAATTGCGACCTGGTCCCCGGATCGAACACCGGTCGCCCGGCCCTGCTTTCGTTCCTGCGCAAAGGCAAGTGCATGCTGATATGCGCGTTCGGCCACACCGACGCCCTGCACGCCGACATCAAGGCGCGCCGAGTTCATCATGATGAACATGTTTTTGAGACCTTTATTCTCTTCACCGAGAAGCGTCCCGTAACATTCGTCATTTTCACCATATAGCATCACGCAAGTGGGCGAGCCGTGCAGCCCCAACTTGTGCTCAAGGCTCACGCATTTGGCGTCGTTTCTTGCACCTAGAGAGCCATCGTCATTAACGTGAACTTTGGGCACGAGGAACATTGAGATTCCTCCAGTCCCTTCCGGTGCATCCGGCAATCGGGCCAGCACAAGGTGGACGATATTGTCCGTCAGATCATGATCCCCGTATGTGATATATATCTTCTGTCCGCTGATTTTATAGCGGCCATCACCCAATGGTTCGGCTTTCGTGCGGATGCCGGAGAGATCCGATCCCGCTTGCGGCTCGGTCAAGTTCATTGTGCCAGTCCACTCGCCAGTCACCATCTTATCAAGATAAAGGCGTTTTTGTTCATCTGTCCCGACCGCTTTTATGGCCTTTATCGCGCCAGTCGTGAGCGTTGTGCCAATTGCAAAAGACATGCACGAGGCGTTCAAAGCGTCGACCAGCGCAACCGCGAGCGTTTGGGGCAAACCTTGCCCGCCTATCGCCTCGTCGAAAGCCAGCGCATTCCAGCCGCCCTCGACATATTTTTCGTAGGCTTCCTTAAAACCCGGCGACGTCCGGACGATGCCGTTCTCGAGAACGGCGCCATTTTGATCGCTGGTCCAATTCAGCGGCGCAACTTCGTTGTCACAATATTTTGCCATTTCTTCCAAGATGGCGGTAACAAGATCGTCCGACAGCGCGTCGAAGCCGCCCTCCCGTGACAAGGCGCCGAAGCCGGCCATTTGCTCCAATGCGAACCGCATGTCGCGGACTGGCGTTGCGAATGTCATGAAAGAACTCCAATTAAACGGTGGATTTTGACCGGTGTTATGCCCGGAAACATGGCGCGCGACCAGACGATAAAGCAGCGCAGGACGATTTCGACGCAGGCGGCCCATCGGTCCGGCCCGCCCGCCACTGTCGATCGTTTATCTGGTAAAATTCGATTTGGCCCCAGCCCAGTCGATAAATTGCGCAGCGCGCAGCTTATTCTCGCAGATAGACCTCACCGCCCACATTTCCCACGCCAGCGGGCACAGGCACCGGCGAGAGATTATAGTCAGTATTCAAAACAAGCCGCGCATTGTTTTTGAGTTCAATTTTTTCAGCGACAATGATTGAATATTCGGACGCTTCAGCCACCTGGTCCGTCGCGCCAACAAGAAGATGGCCTTCTGGGAGGTAAATGGTGCCCACAAGCCGGTCGACAAAATTGCTGTAAATTTCGAACATTTTTGATCCGGACGCGCTGGCGGAATGCCAAAGAAGGATACCCGCCATGGCGCCATTCACGGGCGCCGCTAAGTCAACGCGTACAGAATCCTCGAGTTTCATGGTGGCATTGTCGCTGGAAAAGAATATCCCGACGCCCTCGCCTGAGACTTCAGAGACGTCCTTGACCAGAAACTCCCCATTTCGGATTTCGTAGATGCCGGGTTCAAAAGTCACCACAGAAGACCCATCAATTTTCAATCCGCCACAGTAAACGCCGGGCGAAATCGATCCATTGTAGTCTTTCACTTCATGGTCGTTGAAATCACACGGGCCAGAAACTGGTTCAGCGCGACCGGATAGAGGATCTGGACGCGCGGGGCAGTCAGTGATCGGAACCGGCGAAAAATTTCCGGCAGGCCCTTCATAACCGCCCGCGCTGCAAATCATTTGTGCTTCCAGCGAGGCGTTCGACTTAGATGCGAGGCCTTTTTGGTTGGTGGAATTCGAAAAAATTGCGCAATTATCAGCCAGCACCGATGCTTCATCATCGAGTTTTATGGTGTCTGGGCCGCCATTTTTCAGGCCAATGACGCAAATGTTGGCGGCGCCGCTAACCTGCGCAGCGGCGACGACTTTAATCGTTAACGGCCGCTTGAACATACCAACAAGAAATGTCGGCTCATAAGCGCCATCAATCATTACACGAACTGATCCATCTTTGGCGTCTGATTTTGCTTTTGCTGAACGCGCGCTCAGCCCTTCAAGATCTTTGAGAAGCGCATCGGCGACATTTTCCGCAACCGACTTTGCGACCTGGTCGGCTGATTTGTTGAGTAAGAATTCTCGCGCACCGGCGAGCGCGGATGCATCAGCAATTTCTTCTATGTCCGCCCGGTAAATTGCATAGCGGCTATAATCGACGCCAGCGCCAAAAAATCCAAGCAGGACGGGCGCTACCAATGCGAGCACCAACGCTACGTTCGCCTGCTCGTGTTGGAAAAAGCTTTTTATCATCCCGACCTTCGGGACGAAGGTATTCAGTGCAGATTAACAAGTAACTAGCAAATTGTAATCACACGAATTTTTAGGGGTATCAGTATTTTGGTACGTGGTTAGTCGTCTTCGGCTCAAAAATTAACTATAGAAATGCTGGTTACACTTAACTCTTCGCCAAATCATCGTCGGTGCGTTCAAACTCAAGATAAACACGACCAACGCGAATTCCATAGTAACCGACGGTCGCGCGATTGACGATTACACCATCAGAGCGCTTGTAGATGACGTCGCGAAATTTGACTTTCCGACCATTTTCCCCGCCGAGCCTAACCGTATATTCAAGACGGAATGCGCTTCCGTCCACAAATCCGACGGCTTCGCCAACAACGTCCTCCCTAACGCCGCTGAAAGTACCGTCCGGTTGTTTTGTCAAAACCCAGGTTTTTTGATCTTTTTCCCCATCATCATATTCGAAATCCTCGCGCAGGGTCAGCGTTTGGCCGTCCCAAGTCCCATCCAAATAGGCGGTAAGCCCGCGATCGACCCCTGTAATGGAGGTAAACCGGCCACGCCCGACGGTTTTTCCGGCAAAATCGCGCTCAATGACAAAGGTGTCATTTTCAGCAATTTCAGACGGGCTAGATGGCCGCGATGCGCAGGCCTCCAACAGAACTAACCCAGCGGCGCCTAACGCCATCGATCCTAAAAAGCGCATAATAAATTCCTCTCGGCACCTGTTACGCGAGGGCTAGTCTGGCGGATGAATTTGCGTTTTGATCAGCGCGAACGCTATGAGCCAACTCATGAATAGCGAAGAAATCGGAAATGCGACGCAGATATTAAAGTCTGGCGGACTCGTCGCCGTGCCGACCGAGACCGTTTATGGCCTTGCGGCGGACGCAACGAACGATCATGCTGTTGCACGTATTTTCGAGGCGAAAGGCCGACCCACTTTTAATCCATTGATCGCGCATGTGACCGGTATTGCGATGGCCGGCCAGCATGTCGATTTCTCTCCATTGGCGCAAACACTTGCGCATGCTTTCTGGCCCGGCGCACTCACACTCGTCCTCCCGAGAAAAGCGCGCAGCGAAATTTCTCATTTAGCCACAGCCGGCCTGGATACGGTCGCTGTACGTGCGCCCGACCACGCCGTTACTCAGGCCCTGTTGGACACGTTCGGACGCCCCGTCGTTGCGCCGAGCGCCAATCGCTCCGGTTCCATCAGCCCGACGACCGCGGCCCATGTCGCCGGGGGCCTCGGCGAACAGGTCGATGGAATAATCGATGGCGGACCTTGCCGGATTGGGTTGGAGTCCACGATCGTAAAGATAGATGGCGATAAGGCGCAGCTTTTGCGACCCGGCGGGATCGCCCGATCAGAAATTGAGCGAATAGCCGGTAGATTGGCGATTGCGCCACGCGATCAGGCGATTTTGGCGCCAGGGATGTTATCAAGCCACTATGCGCCAGGTGCAAAAGTTCGCCTTAATATCCGTACACCAATGACAACGGAAGCATTTCTCGCATTTGGTCCCGCGGAAAACAGCGCCAAGACAAACAACCTGAGCGTCAGCGGTGATTTGACAGAAGCGGCTGCAAATCTGTTTTCGCACCTGCGTGCACTCGATAAAATATGCGCCGATCTAGGTCTTGACGGGATTGCGGTTGCGCCTATCCCCGAGATTGGTCTGGGGGAAGCAATCAATGACCGGCTTCGTCGCGCCGCCGCACCAGCGGATTAGAGTGGTTTTCTAAATTTAATTAGGAACCGATCCGTCTTTCGCCGCACCGAAGGGTCAAACACGCCTTTCGAATAATCATCTTCGCCATTTCGTAAGATGTCGCTGTCTTCGAGAAAATCAAATCCGGCGGATACCGCCAGATCTTTTACGATCGCTGGATCAATTCGGTGCAGCGCATTGCCTGTCTCCTCGCCTGAGCCCGGTGCAGCGGCGTGATCTAATACGACAAATGCGCCGCCCGGCTTCAGAATACGGAAAATTTCCGTGTAGGTTTGCTCAACCTCTCCGAGAGAAACGCCGTCGCTAGGCGTGAAGTAAAGTTCATGCGGACCTAAAAACCATGTGACGATATCGGCGCTTGCGTCGTCAACATTCAACTGGTCAAAATTTGTTTTGTCATATTGCACATTCGTTAGTCGGTTATTTTTCAATCGATCACTGACAGCTTTTCCGAGAAAGCCGTCGAAACTCGGTGGATTTTGCATGATCACCGATCCACCCGGGCCGACGAGCACTGAAAACATCTCAGTATAGTAACCTGCGCCGGCCTCCATCTCATAAACCGTCATGCCAGGCTCAATGCCTGTAAACGCAAGGACGGCGGCCGGGTTCCGGTTTGCATCGTCCGCTCGATCGGCGGGATCACGCCGTGCGCTCTTCACCGCCGCATCGATTAACGCGGTTTGACTTTTCGCTTTTGCCGGATTCTCGCCGCCAGAAGAGGATTCAGACGGCTTGGCGGTCGCCGGATCTTGGTCCGCGCAAGCCATCGACGCCAGAGCGGCAAGAATAATAGCGGCGCCACGAATTCTCGACATCGAAACCCTTCTCGTAATTTGCTCAATCAGAGCATGGATCGGCAGGCTTTTATCGACCCACAGCCGGATTGGCAAAGAAGGATTGCAAAAAATTTCTGCGCGACGAAGCAGTCCCTTGTAAATCGGCTATCTACAAGCTTACATCGGACGATGATGTCTAAGTCAGTTCACAACCCCAATACAGACGCATTAGATCAGATTGCGGCAATCGCTGGACCAAAGGGCGTTGTAGATGAAACGGGGCAGGCGGCGCATCTTACTGAGTGGCGTGGACGTTGGCGCGGCGACGCATCTATCATTGTGGCGCCGAAAACAACGAAAGCAGTATCCGAGATCGTCAAAGTCTGTGCAGAAAACAATCTCGCAATCACCCCCCAGGGCGGTAACACCGGTTTGGTCGGCGGACAAATCCCGTTTGACGGCGAAGTTCTGCTCTCGTTGAAACGTATGCGGCAAATTCGCGAGATTGAGCCGCTCAATAATTCTGTGACCGTCGATGCAGGCGTAACCCTGCAAGAGGCGCAAGAGGCGGCGAAGAGCGTCGATCGATTATTCCCACTGTCGATTGGATCGGAAGGGTCTTGTCAGATCGGCGGGGTCATCTCAACGAACGCCGGCGGCGTGAACGTTTTACGATACGGTAATACGCGTGATCTCGTTTTAGGCCTTGAGGCTGTCTTGCCCAATGGCGAAATCTGGGATGGCTTAAAACGCTTACGGAAAAACAATACGGGGTATGACTTAAAGCACTTGTTCATCGGCGGCGAAGGCACTTTGGGGATTGTCACCGGCGCAGTTTTGAAATTATTCCCACGGCCCGCAGACCGCATCACAGTATTTGCGGGATGCGAGAATATGGAAAACGTTGTTAGAACGCTTGCTCACGCCAACGAGAAAACTGGTGGCGCAACAACAAGCTTCGAATTTTTGTCTCAATTATCGCTCAAGCTTGTTTTAAAAAATATTCAGAACACAAGAGCGCCTCTGGATAATTCTTATCCAGCATACATTTTAATGGAATTCTCAGCAGGGCGAAAAGATATTCTCCGCCCGCTGGTTGAAGGCATGCTCACCGACGCATTGGACAAAGACCTGATCAGCGATGTCGTTATCGCCGAAAATGAGCAGCACGCCAACGACTTCTGGCGAATTCGCCACGCCATGTCAGAAGCAATAAATCATGAAGGACTGGGGGCGCGCCACGATGTGTCTGTCGCCACCTCTGACATTCCAGCATTTCTAAGTGCTGCAAATGCTGCCATTGAACGAATTTCGAAAGGCGCCCGGGCCATCGCGTTCGGCCATGTTGGCGACGGTAATGTGCATTACGATGTTGTGGGCCCGCCCGGCGCACCGAAAGACGCACTTGATGACCAACGCGAAGACATTGAAAACGCCGTTTATGAAATAATCGACCGGTTTGATGGGTCTTTTTCCGCGGAACACGGCGTAGGTATGCATAAGCGGCGCGCACTTGAAAGATACAAATCTCCGGTTGAGCAACAGATGATGCGCGCTGTAAAAGACTCGCTTGACCCGGCTGGAATTATGAATCCTGGCAAAATTCTCTAGAAAGCGATATCTATGCTGATTGTTTTATCACCCGCAAAAAACCTGAATTTTGACAGTATTCCTCACGCACCGAAACCGACTAAACCGCGTTTATTAAAGGATACGGCCGAACTGGCCGACGTCACCCGAAATCTGACAAAATCAAAATTGAAATCATTGATGGGTATTTCGGATGCGCTCGCAGAGCTGAATTTCGAACGCTTCCAAGCTTTCAGGACGAGCGGAAAAATATCGGGGACAAAGTCGGCGGCGTTCGCTTTTAACGGTGATGTCTATTGGGGGCTTGAAGCCAAAACATTGAGCACTGAAGACCTGGAATTTGCGCAGCGTCATTTACGAATATTATCCGGCCTTTATGGCGTTCTGCGTCCGCTAGACGCCATTCAACCATACCGCCTTGAGATGGGTTCACGGCTAAAAAACTCCCGTGGCGCAAATCTCTATGAATTCTGGAATGATCGCATTGCCATTGAACTCCGCAAAGCGACGAAGACGGATGAAGATAAGACAATCGTCAATCTAGCGTCCAAGGAGTATTTCTCCGCCGTTGATCGAAGCATCTTGAAAGCGCCCGTCATTGCGCCTGTCTTCAAAGAAGAAAAGGACGGCAAACTCCGATCCTTGCAATTTTTCGCTAAACGCGCGCGAGGTGCCATGGCGCGATGGGCGATACAACAGCGCATCGAACGTGCAGCTGATTTGAAAGCGTATAATGTCGACGGTTACGCTTTTCAGCCTTCACTTTCAGACGATGAAACCTGGATCTTTACAAGGCCGCAACCGCCAAAAAAATCCTGAAATTCAGCTGCTATCATCGATGGGCAGGTAAGTCAGAAAAAACTGAATTGCATTTTCGCCCATAACTTTTCGGATGACCTCTTCATCGGCGCCGTTATCGATAAGCGCCTGCGTGATCACGGCAAGCTGCGAGGCGTCAAATGCTGTCGCCACCGTCCCATCGAAATCCGAGCCTAATGCGACATGGTTCGCCCCGACAAGTTCGACCGCATAAAGAATAGCCGACGCAACGCTATTCGGAGAGATATCGCAAATAGCGGCGTCCCAAAATCCGATTCCGATCAGCCCGCCAGCCTCCGCGATTTGGACCATCAGTTCATCAGAAATGTTACGAGTGCTGTCGCAATGCCCTTGGAGGCCTGTATGCGATATGATTACAGGCCGGGTCGCCATCGCCAAGACATCACGCACACTTGCCTCTGAAGAATGCGCCACATCAATGATCACGCCAAGTCCCTCTGCGCGCGCGACCGCCTCGCGCCCGAACGTCGATAAGCCCGAGCCGCTCAGTCCATGGAGCGAGCCGCCCAACGCATTATCGAAAAAGTGATGCAAGCCCATGACCCGCAAACCGGCCTCATAGAGGACATTTAGATTGTCGACGTCGCCTTCCAAAGCGTGCCCGCCCTCAATGGCGAAAACGCCTGCAAGATGGTCGCTCTCAAGCGCAGCTTGCAAATCAATACGTGTGCGTATTAATGAGAATTCATCTAACTCGCTTGACGCAGACGCCATGCGTCCACCCTGATACAATGCTCGCTCCAACAAACTGTCCCAAGTCCGCGCCGGCCATCTTTGCGCCTTTACTAACAATGTCAGCTGATCAGAATCAGCGGCATTCTTTTCATAATTCTGCCCCCTTGGAGATTTTGTTACTGCCGCGAAAACCTGCAGGCCAACGCCGCCTTCCTTTAATCGGACAAAATCCACGTGGCCACGAGACTGGCGTTCCGCCGGATCACGATTCCACAAAAACGTGTCGGCGTGGAGATCGGCGACGATCAGACCGTCATGCAGTGCGTGGGCTTCGTCACTCACTTCATATTTGGTGACCGATTGAACAGCGTTGTTACGCTCATCAAAATCTTTAACGATAATATCCAGGGTGACGACTGCACCGACGATTAATACAATTATCGCTCCAGCTATCCATTTCCACATAGCTACGCCCCTCAATCGTGTTTCGGTTAGGCAGATGGCAAAATCAGCGATGCGTATTCACTGTGCTCTTGCGCGCGGCCCTAACAGTTTCAGATCACTTTTCCGGTCAATATCGCCCAAAGTACTCAGATAGTCGACGCGAAAACCCTTTGGCAGGCTGTTGACCGTGTCCTCAAGCGCATATTCGGTTGACCAGCGAACACCTGAAAACAGATTGGGAGCCGGCCGGCG
>JBCDAD010000014.1:0-36655 GCA_039186325.1 Pseudomonadota bacterium
ATTGTTGAGACCATTCTTATCGTATCCGTCGGAATTGCGTGGATGTATTCTATTTCATATTGGAAACGGCGCAAGAATTCACACGGTAATAATGAGTGATTCTGCGCCAATCGCCGTCAGGCATTGAATCAAAAACACCGCTGTGAATTTACCGCGTGCGAGCTTTTTTCGACGAGCCTGTCGAACAAATGGGCGTAGGCCACGCCGCACGTTTTCAATTCAGCGTTCAATGGTCCTACTCACAGTAATATCTATGTGTTGGGCGGTGCCTTTTTGTGGTTCGTCTCCGCGACCGACGGCTGTCTGTGCGGTGCTATCGTTACGCGGGATTACGTTAAAAGTCGCAGTCCAAGCATCATCTAACGCGCGTCCAATGTCGGGGTTATCCGTATTCATACGAAACTCGGCAAGAGTATTTTGGTACCACCTGTTGAGAAACAAGAAGAGATTCGCCGGCGTCATTCGATATCGGCTTTTGGCGTCTTTCCATACGGGTCGATCGATCCCGTCGCGCTCATCTTTCCGGACTTTTATTCCGCGCACCAATGAATAAATAATGACTGAAAGAACCATGACAGCGAAGCTGTAATTCAAACCTTTTTGCAGCCATGCGTCGATCGTGATCGGATTGTGGGTTGTTTCCATATACGCCAAATATATGGCTTGAAGTGTCAGGATTGTTGCCACCCAGAGGAAAATAACGCGTCCAGGATACCCCGGGATCATTGCACGTCGCACAATGAGCATAGCGACAACCATATCGATAATGACAAAGCCGGCAGGGAAATGAAAATTGAAAAACGCCTCTGCAAAAACAATAACGAGGCCAATTGCCCAGCTGATCGCGATCAAGGTGGCAAGGTATTCTAGGCCTTTTGCGCGTCCGTAACGGGCGCTCGCGATCATAGCCATCACGAGCGCGCCATAACCAAGGATGGTTATCCAACCCCAGAGATCGATTGATATTTCTCCACTTCAATGACCTGCTATTTGGGATGACCCCCATTTATCAGGTAATCGCCCAACCCATTATCGACAACCATAACTCTAATGCCCTCATGGACGTTTGTCATCAAGGCCATAGTTTGATGATAGGCCTCGTTTAGGTCAGGAATTTTAGCGGTGGCGGCAAGTTTTTCGACGCTTTCGAGCGGAAACGACGATCGAACTGCGTTTGCGGCGACCGCGGCGGGTGCCGCAAGAGCGCCGACGCATGCGATCAGGGCGGCGCGCTTTTCATTTTTTGACAGCCTTGAATCGCGTAGTTCTGCAATTTTCTTTTCTGTTTTCAGTAGCTTGACTTGTGCTTTACGCAAATTGTTAGACATGACTCATTCCTTTTTCTGCGAAAATTGAAGTCGGTTTCGCGGAAAAAGGGTGGTCGGCGCCGATTAACTAGACGTTAACAATTCCATTGATTTTCGTCTGGGCTTCGCATTACGTTTGCGGACATGGGAGATCGCAAAAAGAAGCTTGCCGAAAAATATTTTTGGAAGTTGGCGGCGTTTCGGCGTCGCGGCGCCAAAGTTGTCAGGCTTTATGACGACCCGGCGCCAAGTGAAGAGACGCGCCATAACGCGCCGCCGAGTACGTCGCAGACTTCCATTGAGCGTATTGAACCGGTTGACGATTCTCTCCGGCGAGCATGGCGAGAGTTATCAGCAGGAATTGATAAAGACGGTTGGTGAAATCGACCTGCTCGCCGTCGGCCGCTGGTAATGCGAGCCATTCGTTGCACTTTTCTCCAAAGCGTTTGTAATCATCCGCATTGAGAGTATCGCTGGTTTCCTGGCCAAGCTGCGTCATGATCAAAGGTTCCAGACATCCGCGGAAAATTGCCATAGAAATAGGCCGATAGGGCTTTGAATCTACATGCATGGTGACGTCGGGAGATTCCGGCAAAAGCTCGCTTGGCGCGACGTTGAGGATCGCCGACATCAATTGAAGTTTGTCAGTACGTGGCAAGCGCTTGTTTTTCTTAAGTTTTGAAACGTAAGTCGGGCTTTTCATCGCCGCGGAAAGGCCGGTTTCGGTTAACCCGCGGGTTTGCAGCGCCTTTGTGAGGCGCAGCCAGAATTCTTCGAAGCGCTGTGCTTTTTCCTCGCTAGCAGACATCTCGGGATTATCGCAGGACTCTGGGCGCATGTGCTGTCGGAAAAAATCTATGGACATTTATTGACAATATGGACGAACGTCCATTTACCGTCGATATGGTCGATAACTCTAAAGTTCTGGCCGACCGCATCGAACGATATTGCGCAAGGCACGAGATTGCGCCGTCGACGTTCGGGAACAGGTTTTTCGGGAACACGAGGCTGTACAAGCGCTTGCGCGCGGGCGGCTCATTGCGCCTCCCGACATATATCAGATTGGATCGCATCCTATCGGAAGATGAGGCCAGCGATGCGTGATCGTCCTGTCGCCGTTCTATCGTCTTCATCACGTGTCCCCGCGGGGTCCCGCACCCGGCCTCATCATGGTCGGGGGGCGCCGGCGCGACAAGAGATATCCAGAATTTTCAACCCTTTAGGGCGTTTGCGCGTCGGTCACCCGTCGCCAGCGCCCTTTTTTATGAAAGGAGCGACGATATGGCGGCGCGCAAGCGAGCAAAAAAATTAGACGCAAAAGAAACGCTGACCGGCGATTTGCGGGACGGCATTTTAGAGCGGGTCCGGAACGTGCCGGACGCTTGGCACAAGCTGAAAGAAGTCGATCAGCAACGGCAAATTGATCTGTGTACGCAAGCCGCGGAGCGCTTTGTGCGGGACGCCGTACAGCTGATCGAGGCGCGGGGGGCGGCGGCCACGCCGGCGAAGTTAACGCGCGTGGGCGTAAAAGGCGATTTGCAATTGGTGCTCGCCGTCCCGTCCTCTTCGGAAATTCGCCATGAGATTGTGGACGCGGTTGAGAGCACCGTGATCGTTGTCATTGCGAACCCGGATGAATTTTTCGGCGAGCGCGAAGAAACCAAAGCCGATCCTGACCAGCGCGATCTTGATCTTGGTAAAGAGAAAAAATCAACGCGCAAAAAAGTGGCGGCCAAAAAGGCGACGAAGAAGAAAACGGTGAGGAAAGCCGCCAAGAAAATTGCCGTCAAAAAAGGCGACACGAAAATCCCAAAGGTCGACGATGATGTCGAGTTTCCGCCAGGGGACTCGCCGGCGCACGATCCGGAAACCGGGGAGGTGCTGTCATGAACCTTCCGGCCAATGACGAAAAAACGTTTCGCAAAGAACAGGTGTTAGCGGAGTGGCTGTTTGCGAAAGCCATGCTGCGCCAGATAACGTGTCTTGAGGATTTCACGCCAGAGACGGCGCTTCTTGTTCCGTCTGGGGACGGGGCCGCGAAGACCGTGTCATTTGACGATCTTGGCCTGACCAGCCGGGATGCGGCGAGCATCTTCCGTATAGGGCTGAAAGCACACTGTGAGGTGATCGAGCATAGCAAGCGCCAATGGCTGCAGGTCAAATGCGGGCTTTCCGACGCGGATCTGCATCAGGCGTTCAAACTGGCGGAAAGTCGGCGAACATGAGCGGGGATCATTGGCAGACCCTGACGCCGGGCCCGAGCCCAAAACCGATCACGGTCAAGATCGCGCACCTCGCGAAGGGAACATTGAGATTGACCCTGAATGAAGCTGCGCTCGAGACAATCGGCGCGCCCGATTTCGTTGAGGTCGCCGCGGGCGGTATTCGCGGCAAAAACATGATCAAGCTTTCGCCATGCGCCGTCGGCGAAAGAGCGTTTAAAATCGTGCGGCCGCGAAATAACGCAGTCATTTTTATTACAAACCATCCGTTCATGATCGGTTTTCGCCATGGGGCGGAGCCTTGCGCGGTCGAGCAGGACGGCGGATCGCTCATCATCACCTGTCCCGATTGGGCCGCTTTGGGCGCGGAGATCGATGCGGAAGCGGATGATGCGGGTGAGGATCGCGCCGGCGCAGAGATTGAGAAAGAGGACGCGGCCAAATCGCGGTTTCGCGTATGAGCGCCGGGACGCGATCGACCTGGCTCGCCTATGTGGAGCCGAAATCCGCTAGGGACGCCGCAATATTGATCCGTATTCCGAACGCCACCATGGCTGAGGCTTCGCTCGTCTGTATCATGAGCGGTTTGCGCAATGCGGACCTGTTTGAAACGCCGGTCTTGGTGGAGCGTCGCCCATGAGTTCGCTTTGTGGCGGCGCGCGGGAGCGCACGCTCGATGAACGGCGGGCCTATGTGAAAGCCCGGTCATTTTACGCCGAGGTCACCCATGCGCTGGGGCTCAATCATGAGTTGGGGGATGAATGCCCGACCTGCGGCGGGTTTACGCTGCGATCGACGGCGAACGAGCTTGGCTATTTTTGTGACAACCCGGCCTGCGGCGACAAAGGCGACATGATCGATCTCGTCTGCCTGAAGCGCGATTGCGATTTTGTCCGGGCGATCGGGTTTCTGGAAGAGGCGATCGCGGGCGGGCCGAAAGATACGCATACGTTGGACTTTTTTGCAGAGGAGGCGCGCCCATGTCGGCGACCCCGTCGTTAACGCTTGAGGATCGCGATGTCGCACAACGTGCGGCGGAGACCATTAATGCATTTTACGCCAAAAAAGGCGTTGATGCGGGCGCCCATGTTCGAAAGGACGGGTCTATTGCGACGATTTTTTCCAAGGCGGAAACGCCGCTGACGCGCAGCGAAATTCTTCGGCGCGCGCCGCCGATTGAAAAATCCTCGCCGGCGGGCGCGGTTTTGCTGTTCATGGCGGATATGAGCGCGCCCGCAACATCGCGGGTCGCGATCGGCGTCTTGAGCGCCTATGAGCCCAGGTTGATCTCTAACGCCATCGTTCGCCTCTGCTACAGCGGTCATATCAAACGGTTCCCTGGGCGCCGGGTGCGTTATGTCTTGACATATGTTGGGCGCGCCGAAGTCGCACGCCTGAAAGCAGGCGCGCCATGACGCTTCACGTCTTAGATTTTAAAGACGGCGCGAACACGGACGACCGGCCCCTGGCGCGCATTGTCCGGGGCGACAGCTATGACGTGCTGGCAACGACGCTTGATGCGTATCGGTATACGGATGATCGGGTCGCCTGCGTCATGGACCCGCCTTATCTGATCGAAATATCCGGGGGCGGAAAATATAAAGCAAAGCGCTCTTATTACGATAAAATCGAAGAAAAAGACCTCCATAAAGGGTTTGATATCCGCATTTTGGATGTGGAGCTTCAGGACGACTGCTGGTGTACGTCCGCGGTCGTTTTTTGCAGCGATCGTCAGCTGGCGGAAATCCTGCCGGCGTTAAGCGATCGCTATGACAAGCTGGCTTTGCTCGCCTGGCGCAAGACCAATCCGCAGCCCTTGGCGAATAAATCCTATATGGCGGAATTGGAGCTTTACATTCACGCCTGGAACAAAGGCGCGCATCCGGTCGGCGATCTGCCGCTCAAAAAACGGATCTGGGACGGGCCGGTCGGCAAGAGCATTTATGATCACCCGACCGTCAAACCGCTGGCCCTGATGGACAAGATCATCGCCAACACAAACGCCGATCTGATCGTCGATCCCTTCATGGGGACCGGAACGACAGGCGTCGCCGCGCTCCGCGCCGGCAAGCGGTTTTTAGGGATTGAGAAGGACCCGGATTATTTCGAGATCGCCCGCGCCCGCCTGCGCGAGACGCTCTTGCAGCCGGGGTTTGATTTTGGGGGCGATCGCGCGGCCTGATGTCCCATCGTGCGACCAATTGGGCCGTAGAGGCCTGTAAGGGTAGGGGCCTGAAGCCGGGCGCGAAACTTGTTCTTTGGCACCTCGCCGACCGGCATAATCCTGATCATGGGTGTTTCGTCAGTCAGTCACGGCTCGCCGATGATTGCGAAATGTCGCGTTCAGCGCTCAACGATAATCTTGATCGGCTGGAGGAGGCCGGGCTCATCCGACGTATCGTCAATTGGGACCCGCTCACTAAACGTCAGAAAAGCACCGATTATTATTTTCCGTTCCAACCGGAATTCGGCGATGGGAACGCAGGCGAAACAGACGCGGCCAGCCAAGAAAGCCGTGTCCAGAATCCGGACACGGGTCCAATATCGAAAAACGATAAAGCCGTGTCCGGAAAATCGCAAAAGCCGTGTCCGGAAAATGGCAAAAGCCGTGTCCGGAATCCGGACACTAACCCTGTAAGAGAACCTTTAAGTAAACCTGCGCGCGCGCGAGGCGACGCCGCCCGGAACCGGGCGTCGCCTCCCGACGCGGAAGCGGGCCGACCCGAGAGACCGATCGAAAAGCGGATCATGCGGCAAGCCGAGCTCGTCATGCGCTGGCTCTGCGACGGCGGGGTGGAGCGCCTTCGGGCCCTGCCAGCCGGACTTTCGATCCGCTTTGACGTTTACCACGAAGAGGCCGAAGCGCTCCTCCCGTTTATGGAGCCCCAAGCCCTGGCGAAGGCGGCGAGCTGGGTCCCCTGGGCTGAAAACATCATCGCCGGCGCGCCGAACCAAAATCATCCGGTCGCCGCCATGCGGCCGTTTCTGGACCATCTGCGCGCCTTTCCCGAAAACGTCGGCCGGGACGAACGCAAGGCGACGCTGGTCGCCCTGGTCGAAGCGAACCGACAGTCCCGGTCAGAGGCCGGTTCCGATCCTCCCGAGACGGATGATAGCGATGTTGATGATCCGCAAACGGAAGGGAACGAGGCGGCGTGAAATGATATTTTTTTATGAGATAACAGTCGTGATTTGGTGTGCGATGACCGCGTTTCATTTATCTGGTTTGGTAATCGGATGCTGGAACGCTGTTCAGAATGAGCCGGATTCGATGACCCGGTTCATAGCCTGCCTGTTTGTCTGTTGGCTTACCGTCACGCTGATATTCGCAATATTGGGCCTTTCATTTGTTCGTATCGCGACGGAGTATTAGCGCTTATGTTCAAGCAGGGCGAATGGAATGTTGAGCGGGTAACGCAGTTGGGTGAGCGCAATGCGCAGGCTTGGCATGCATTGATGGCGCCGCCCGGCCGGGAGATCGACGCGGCGCTTATCTTGGATAAGCTTGGCGTCACAGCTTATGCGCCTCATGTGAAGATGGTGAAGCGGGCCGGCCGAAAGGGTAATCTGCGCATCGCACATGTGCAGACACGTCACCCGATCTGTCCGCGCTATGTCTTCGTTGCTGCGGACACGGACAATCGCTGGTTGGTGGCTGCGTTTAAAACAAACTATGTCCGCGCTGTGCTCGCCGTCGACACGCGGCCTTACGCGATCGACGCTGAGACCATCGCTGGCCTTGAGACGGGGCGACCCGGACCGCGGGCGTACAAACCGAAAGAAGAAAAAAAAGCAGCGTATAACACCGCGCGTGCGATCGACCCTTTCTCGCCGGTGCGTGTCGATGCGGGACCGTTGCGTGGGCTTTATTGCGCGGTCGAAACACTGACTGACAGCCATTTGCGCATCGCGCATGACATGCTCGGGAAGAAAAATTTTCAATGGTTACGCCTTGACGATGTCTCTCAACCATCGTAAGCGCAAAATTGGCTACCCGACGTTCCCATGGCGGCGCACTGCGATAGGCCAGGGTCGGACCCAGCGGGCCGGTGATACGGTTTCCCGCACGTTGGGAGAAAAATGTCCAAATTTTGAAACGTTAGCGGTGATCCGTTTCACGGCGCCTACAAGCGACGTCGCGTGACGCGATGGATCGAGACCCCATGGTCTGGTTGGTATGGGCTCGCCGTCTGGAAGAAACGCAGAGCCGAGCATATCGAAGATCATCCGCTCTGCGTTTATTGTTTGCGTAGCGGTGTGATCAACGACGGGTCGAAACGCATGACCGGCGCGCCGCAGGACAATCCGAAGCGTTGCTTTCTGGTGGCGGACCACGTCACGCCGCATCGCGGCGACTGGGATCAATTCATTGCAGGCGAATTGCAGACCCTTTGTCCCGATCACCATGACATCGTTAAGCGCGGTGAAGAACAAGCCGGTTACTCCAAGGTCGTCGGACTTGATGGTTTTCCCGTTGATCCAAAGCATCCGGCGAATGGCGATGGCGTCGATCGAGCGGCAAAGGTCGCAAAGACGGTGCCGAGAGACTTAGCGCGGCCGTCGCCATCGGTGACGCTAACCATCGTTATGGGTCCGCCAGGCGCCGGCAAAACGACATATGGCAGAACGCAGTGCGACGACGGGAAGCTGATCGATCTTGACCTTATTGCGAACGAGCTCGCACCCGACCATTGCGGTGTTCGAGATACATCGCTTGTCAGGCAAGCGCTGCAACATCGAAACATGATGCTGCGTGACCTCGCGAATGCGTCAGGTCGATGGTCGTTTGTCGTTGGCGCACCATCGGTCGAAGAACGACGACTGTGGATCGACCAACTCACGCCGGCGCGGGCGGTTTACATGGCTACGGCGCACGCCGAATGCGAACGCCGCGCGGCCTCTGACGCGAACCGAACGCTCTCAGACAAAGTCCAACGAGACATCATCAGAGCGTTCTTTCAACGCGCGGAACCGATACTTGATAGCGAACCGATCGACATCATAGAAGGGTAGGGGGAGGGTCAATCGCTAGCGCATCAATCTTTTCTAACCCGAACCCCACATTTTCGCGCAAGAAATCGTTCGTGGGGATTTCAAAAACCCAATTTGAAAAACCCAGTAGGCAGATGAAATGGTGAACCGTGGTGGACGTCCGCCAAAGCCGACAAATGTTGTACCGTTTAAAGGGGATGGCGATCCGGCCGAAGATGAGGCCGCGCGCAAAAGGCGAAGTGAACTGGCAATCCGTCGCGCGACGGAGCTAAGGCCAAAATGGTTGTCGCCGGCGGCGCGAAAGATATGGGACAACGAAGCGCCGACACTTACAGATGTCGCGGTTAATCGATTACACCGTCATCACGCCGATCAATTTGGTCTATACTGCATGGCGTTCGCGGAACTTTTGTATCTCGAGAAAGATATTGCGAAAAACGGACATTCTTACAAAACGGGCGCCGGCCGAAACGGCGACCAGGAACGCGGCCGACCTGCGGTAGCACAGCGAAATAAAGCGTTTGAAAAATGCGTGCAACTCGGGGCGTATTTTGGAAAAACACCTTACACTGAACGCCATATAAACACGTTGCCGCAAGGGGACCTTTTCGACGACGCAGATAATGCCGACAACAAAGACTTCGGCTGAAATCGATCCGGTCACGCATTGGGCGGAAGAAGTCGCCAACGGAAAAATAGTGCAGGGCCCGCATATTCGGAATGCTGCGGCTCGACATTTGCGTGATTTAGAGAACGGAAAAGACAGGGGCTTGGTATGGGACCTCGAGGAAGCCAAACACCGCATTCAGCTATTTCCGAAATATCTTCGACTTAACGGGGCCGAATTTGAGGGTCGACCGTTTCACCTTCACCCTTCGCAACAATTTCGTATTGGCTCGCTTTACGGGTGGCGTTTTGAAGATGGCGAACGCCGTTTCCGCAAGTTTTATGATGAGGAGGCGAAGGGCAACGGGAAATCGCCAATGCTGGCCGGCCTTGGCTATATGGGAATGGTTTTTGACGCGCGCGCGCGCGCCGAAATCTACGCCGCCGGACGAAACAAAGACCAGGCCTATGTATTGTTTCGTGACGCGGTCGCCATGCGCGAGTTATCTCCCGATTTGCAAGAACGTGTATCGGCGCTTGGAAAAAACCCGGTACGCGAATTAGTCTATCGCGGGCGCAATGGCGATCTTCGCTTTTTTAAGCCGATTTCATCGGACGCCGGAAAATCTGGCCCGCGGCCCTATGTGGCGCTGATCGATGAAGTGCACGAACATCGCAACGGCGAACTCGTGGATATGATGGCGCGCGGCTTGTCAAAACACGCCGAAAATTCCTTGATGGCGATGGCGACAAACTCCGGTCATGATCGGACGTCTTTTTGTTTCGAAGAGCATCTACACGCGATCAAGGTTGCAGCCGGCGACATCGAAGATGATCGATTGCTGGCGTTTGTGTGCTCGCTCGATCCCGGCGATGATTGGTTAAACGACGAGTCGTGTTGGTGCAAACCTAATCCGCTCCTGGATGTCACGATAAAAACGGCTGATTTGCGCGACGCCGTGAAACAAGCGATCGCGATACCGAGTCAGCAAAATAATGTCGCGCGGCTTCATTTTTGTGTTTGGACCGAGGCGCATACGGTCTGGATAAGCCGCGAGCTCGTGGAAAAAGCGATCGATCGTGAGCTGGCCATAGACGCGCTTGCAGGTCGTAAGTGTTATGCGACCTTGGATCTCGGCGCCCGCTACGACATGACCGGTCTCGGCTTGATATTTGAAGATGGCGTAGACGATGAGGGTCGCCCAAAAGCGATATTATGGGCGCGAGGCTACACGCCCGCGCAAACGCTAATTGAACGCGAACATCGTGATCAGGCGCCATACAGCTATTGGGTTCGCGAAGGATACCTGAAAGCAACGCCTGGAAACAAAGTCCGACTAGATCATGTCGCCCATGACCTGCGCGAACTTTCCGATCGATTTCAGATTGAACTGCTCGCCTATGACAACTGGAGCTTTGACAAGTTCGCCGACGAAATGCGCGATATTGGTTTGGAGCTAAAAACGGTCCAGCATGCGCAAGGCGTAAGCCGATCAAAGAAGTCGCCTTTCTTCATGCCGGAATCAATATCCGATTTTGAAGATATGATCTATGAAGGGCGCTTACGGATTATTGCAAATCCTGCGCTGATCTCCGCAATCATGTCCGCTACGTTTTATGAAACAGCAACGGGCCATCGGCGTTTTACCAAAAGCAAGGAGACCGCCCGCATCGATTTAGCTGTTAGTGCAGCGATGTGCGCTGGCGTATTCGCCAAGTCTCATCATGTCGAAAGAACGCCTCCGTCGCCATGGGAAGATGAAAACTTTAAACTACATGCAGAAGATTTTGGATAATGGCCGCTGAGAAGCGAAGCATAGAAAATCCGGCGACGCCGCTCACGCCAACCGAATTACTAAAATGGTTGGAGGGTTATACGTCTGACGCGGCCCTCGGTGTTTCGCCGGCTAAGGCGTTGCGGGTTCCCGCCTTCGCCGCCGCCGTTGAGTTCTATTCGTCGGCCGCCGCGTCGCTGCCGCTAGAGGTCTATCGTCGCGCAAGTGACGGCGACATTGTGCAGAAATCCGGACGTATGGTTTCTTTGCTCCAGGGCCAGGTCAACGACGATCTATCAACTTTTGATTGGTTGGAATGCGGAATTATCGACATGTTATCCCGGCCCCGTGGTCGCTTTCTGTCTTACATCGAGCGCGGCGACAACGGTACACCAATTAATATTTTTCCAATGCTGGCGAGACATACGATGGTCTCGCGAGAGCATGGGCGAATTGTCTACGATTACTCGCCCGACAACCGGTCACAATCCAAGCGCTATGATCAGGCGGATGTTATCGACATTTGTTGGCGCAGCGATGATCTGAATTTGACAGCGTCAACGCCGTATGAATCACTACGCATGACGATTGGTTTGGCGGTAGCGCTGCGAAACTATGCAGCAAGCTATTTTAAAAATGGCGGTTTGCCGCCAATGCAATTGGTCGGAAATTTTAAGACAGAAGGCGGGATGGAGCGTGCTCAGGCGGATATGAGCGAGGCCGTCCGCAAGGTTGCGGAAACCGGGTCCCAAGTCTTGCCAGTACCGTTGCAGCACGAATTAAAGGAATTGGGTTACAATCCGAAAGACGGTTTGCTTATTGAGGCCGAAAAATATTGCGTAATTGAAATCGCACGTGGATTTCGATTGCCGCCGGTGTTTTTGCAGGACCTTACGGATGCAACCTATACAAATACGGAACAACAGGATCTTCACCTGGTTAAGCATTCGCTGCGTCCGTTCCTATCGAAGATAGAAGCGGAATTAAACCTGAAGTTGTTCCCACGAAGAACATTGGGGCGGAAAACGCATTATGTTCGGTTTAATATGGATAATATTCTGCGTGGTGACTTCATTACACGGATGAAAGGTCACCAGCACGCCGTCAACGCCGGTGTTTATTCACCGGACGACGCTGCAGAGACCGAAGGGTTTCCGCGCGCCGGCGGACTGGCGTCGCAACGTCACATTCAAGGGGCGACACGGCCGATCGACCAACCTTTCGATCCAAAGCAGGCTGTGCGGTCGGAACCCGATAATCCAGAGGATCAACACGATGCCGAATGAGAACGAACGAAGAAGCCTTGCCGGCCCGATTGAAACGAGAGCGAGCGGCGATGGAAACACGGTTGTAGGATATGCCGCTCTGTTTAACACCGATACGGAAATCGCGGGCGTGTATACGGAGAGCATCGCGCATGGGGCATTCGCGCGAGCGATACGAGAGGATGATGTTCGGGGATTATTTAATCATAATCCGGACAATATTCTTGGTCGATCAGATGCTGGCACGCTCCGTCTTAGCGAAGATAGTCGGGGCCTACGATACGAAATAGATCTTCCATCAACGCCTCTTGGCGAAAACATACGATCGGCGATCGGCAGAGGCGATATCTCACAAGCATCATTCATGTTTCGCGTGTCAGCGGAATCCTGGGTGGAAAATGATGGCGAATTGCCGCGTCGAACGATCCAAGAGGTTAATCCGCTATTAGATGTGAGCGTGGTGACATTCGCAGCCTATCAGGAAACCGACGCAGCGTTGCGTTGTCTTCAAAGCAATATCGAACCGGTCACGCGCCGCAGCGCAACCCCAAGCCATATTAAACGAAAATTGCGTCTCGCCGCCGCCGCCCGCGGCGTGACTCTCTAATTGTGAAATCCGGGCGATTAAGAGAAAGGACGGCAAAGCATGCCTAGTCAACAATTAACAGAGTTGCGAGAACGTCAAGAGCAATTGGTGACGGAAGCGCGCAGTGTTTTTGACCAAATCACAGATGATACGCCTGACAATGAGGTTTCCGACCTTGAGTCGCGTCATGATGATATCATGGCTGAGCGTGATCGCGTACAGGCCCGCGCTGATCGCCTTGAGCGACTTGAAGAGGCAGAGGCCGAGCGTGAAGAACGAGAATTTTTAGCGCGTGATGAGGAACGTCGAAACCGTCGCCCCACGCCGCCAAATGGGGAGGCGGACACCGAAAGTGTATCGCCGGACGTGTCCGAAGTATTCCGTCGATATGTTTCTTACGGTTTTGCAGCACTTGATGATGAACAGCGATCGGTGGCTGGACAGTTCTTGTCCGCTCAGGTGCCTGATGCGGTTTTGCAGGACGCGAATGAAGCGCGTTCGCAGGGAACCGTTAACGACGCTGCCGGCGGTGCGACGATACCGGAACTATTTCTACCGGATTTGACCCGGGCAATGGAAGCGTACGGGCCGATGCTGGAATCCGAGGGCGGCGCGCGCTTCATCAATACGGGCGGCGGGAACCCGCTTCAATGGCCGACGGTTGATGATACCGGAAATGAAGGCCAACAACGAGCGGAGAACACCGCATCGCCGACAGATGATTCCGAAGATGTGGCGTTTGGCAGCAAATCGCTGGACGCCTATGTGCATCGCTCAGGTGTAATTCGTGTTCCGATTGAACTGTTCCAGGATACGGGGATTAATCTACAACAGGTATTGAATGACTTATTGGCAGAGCGACTTGGTCGTTCCGGCAATCGCGCCCTAACGGTCGGGACGGGCGCGGATCAACCGAATGGAATTGTAACCGCATCGAGCGCCGGTACGGTTGCTGCGGCCAATAACTCGATTACCTATGACGAAGTTATTGACTTGGAGCATTCGGTTGATCCAGCCTATCGCAACGGGCCTAATGTGAAGTATCAACTGCATGATACGACGTTACAGGCGATCCGTAAACTGAAAGACGGGCAAGGAAATTATCTTTGGCAAGAGGGCAATGTTCGCGCTGGCATCCCCGCCACTATGAATGGCCGTCGGTACAGTATCAATCAGCATATGGCGGAGCTCGATAGTGGCGGTTCTTCACGTGTGATCCTTTTTGGCGATCACTCCAAATATATCGTGAGACGTGTACAGAATATTAGTTTCATCATTATGCGCGAACGATTTGCCGAGTTCTTACAACAAGGCTGGCTTGCCTGGATGCGATTTGACGGAGAGTTGACCGATACACGCGCCATCAAGCACCTAGCGCTCGCTCCGTAACGCAAGCGAACCCGTTTCTCGCCGCCAGCGTTTTCGTCGGCGGCCTTTTTTTTAGGAGAATAACATGTTAATTCAGTATGTCGTTTCGGTAGCCGGAAAAGGGTTTAATTTTGCGCGTGGCGATATTCGCGAGGTGTCAAAAACCGTTGGAAAAAAGCTGATCAAGATTGGTCACGCCGTTGAGTTTTCTGATGACGATGATGACCGCGATGACGGGGCGGGTGACGGCGATGCGATTCAAGCAGGTGAAAATCCAAGCGGTGATGATCAGGAAGGCCTTGTCGACGACGCGCTCGCGTCTGATGTCGGGACCGAAGCTGAAAACGCATAGCTGTCACCATGCGGTCTGTCTTGGCGGTAGTCGCGCCGGCGGCGGTCGGTGAAACGCTGATCTCAGTAGAAGGTTTGCGAAATAAGCTGGACACCGAAGCGCAACAATCAGTTTTGCTAGAATGGATATCGCTAGCGCACGGGGTGATCGCCGACCTATTAAATATTCCCCATATCAGCCGTGATCCGACGCCGCTGGCGCTGCAAACATATCGTGAGACCTTCAATCGCAAATCACCTTCGGCATTGTTGCGCCTCGCCCGACGACCACTTGTTGGGCTTGTTGCCGTATCTTGCGGCGGTGAACCTGTCGATCTGACGCTAATTTCCATCAACGAAGACGATGGACTCCTTTATCCGACTAACGGGGTATGCTGGCCTGCCGAAACCTATGAGGTCGAATATCGCGCAGGGTACGTATTGTCAGGCGATGCGCGGAATGTTCCTGCGGCGATAGAATTAGCGGCTGTGATGGTCATCGATCAATTGATATCGGCGAGATCAGCTGACTGTATCGCGCCGGTGAAATCAGAATCGGTTCCGGGATTGGGGGCGATTACCTACAACACAGCCCCAGAAGTATTCTCAGATGGCGTACCGATCGCCGTTTTACGATTGCTAAGCCGATACGCTTTTCCATATCCGACAGGATGATAAAAATGATTGTATGTATACGGAAACACAACTTCAAACTGAAGGGTATTAATATTCTTTTTGCGCCGGGAATGGTGATCGAAGACCCGCAGCATCAATCCTGGGCTCTAGAAGCCGATTATGGTTCACATATCGGCAAGGACCCTCAGGATAAAGCCATCGCTGTTGCGGCCGCACAAGGGGCGGGGATAAGAACCCCGGCGCAGCGTGAAAAAGCCGAAGCGCAAGTTCGGTCGTTAATCGCATCGGACGACTAACTTGACGGGCATTCCAACGTCGTCGGCTGCCCTTGCGGGAATTGAAGACGAGATCGAACGGTTGGCGGCCGTGCCCGGCGCCTTGTCGCGCCGCGTTGTCAATAGTTTTGAACGATCCCTACACCGTTTATTTTGTAGGTATGGCGAGAGAGCGACCTTTAAAGGACTAAACGGATCAAAGGCAACCATTAAAATCGGCGTGCGGACGATCCGAGACAGCGAACTCGCCGCCGGTATTCCTGCCGGATACTCAGCGCTAATTATCCCCGCGCGATCATTGCGACTTGGCGGCGTCGCCCTTCCGATACGAAAGGGCGATCGCGTCGTTCGATTTGCCGGCGCTGAGCATGATGTTGCGATGGTGATTGATAAAGAGCCGCAGATATTTACCTTGGATGATCGAATGATGCTTTTTCGCGGATACGCTCAAGGTTAGGCGTGGCCGATTTCAATGCGATAGCGCGTAGCATCGACGTGTTGCGCGATCCGGATCTGACGGAAAGCGCACAACGCGAAATCTTCGTCGCTTTCGCCCGCGATCGGGTAAAGGAGTTTGAGGATGCGTGGCGGCAAAATGTTGGCGGCGATATCGGGATAGAGGTTTCGGTAAACGGCGTTAAAGGCGCGCCGATTGGGTCGTTGGAAATTGACGGGACCGTTTTCGCTCGTGTTCGCCCCGTTGCGCCCGTGAAAAAGCGCGCCTTGCAACTCCTAGATTTATTCACAAAGGTGCGGACGGGAACCCTAGAGCGTTCGCTTGCTGTATTCCATGACAATGCAAAAGCGTCACCGGAAACACCAGCAAACCCGGGTGAAACAACGTTCATTACGTTTATCACAGACTATTCGGGCCGGGCCGAAGTGGAGGCTTATAACGATATTGACGCGTCCGGCTTTGCTGTCGGGTTGATCGCCAGCGTCGTTAACAAGTTGAAGAAAGAATTCCGCGGCGCGCCGGTGCGCATCTGGATGGCGTGGCGGCGGGTTGGCGCCCTTTCGGTGCCGGGCATCGGTATTCGGTAAAATGCCAAGTCAAGAATCGATCACCGAGATTTTCGGGTTGATCGACAACAGGTTTGCGATTGACCCAGGTGTCGAAGTCATTCTCTCGGAAGATGGTTTGACAGAGCGAGAGCTGGAAGGACCGCGACGCGAATCAGACACTGACAAGGTTTTTGTCTACGTTTATTTCGAGCCCACGTTTTCCGAAGGCCGCGCGCTGGGTCGCGCAGGAACGCGTAAGCGGCGTGAAACAGGAATTGTCCAGATACACACCATTGAAAGTAAGTATACGAAACAAAGTCGTGTTGTAGAAGTCGACGACGCGATCGAATGCGAAATGTTACGAGCGATTGAAGGTCAATTGCTGAATCACGGTGTCTGTTTAGATCAAGATTTGATGGAAAGCGAAAAAGGGATTCGCCGAAGCGGGAAAGTGCGGGGCGTCACCCGTCTGGCGAGCTATATACGTCAGTATACAAAGCAGATCGATGGCAGCTAGAAAGGAAACCTTATGTCAACGAATGATCACCGTTTAATCCACGCTGCCGAGGCGTCGCCGGGCAAGTTGCCGCCCCTTCCGCAGTGGCTGGAAGGGTGTATTACAAGTCACAGCCTTCGTCCGACCAATGTCGAAGCAGAGTCGGAAAAAATAACGGGTGACCCCTTGATCGCCTATTTGCGGACAGCGGGTACAAGCGTTTCGGGTGACGTCACCGCAGAGGTCGCATTCCGAGAGATCGACTGGCTTCTTAAGCTCGCCTTTCAATCGAATTGGGTTGAAAGTCCCGGGGCCGGATATGGCGAAGTGACCGGTGTGGTTGCGGCAGATGATGAGTTTGGAACGTCGAGCGGTACGACGTTTGGCGCTGGAAATCTTTATCGAACGTCGGGCCTGGCTGGTGTTAACAGTGGCGTCTTTCTGGCGATCGCCGGATCTGGTCAGGATGTCCTAAAGGTTGGCGCAGGTGGAACGCTTACTGATGAGGTGAGCCCGTCCGTTGCAGCACGCATTGATAAAGCCGGTTTTCAAGCGCCAGCCGGAGACATTCAAGCTGTCGCCGATGGGCTGATCTCGACAACAACGGATTTCACCGCCCATCCCGAGTTAGCGGTCGGTATTCCCTTCAAAATTGGCGGCCGCTTTCTGGAACCCGCGACGCGCTTTGACACGGCTACACTCAATCGCGGTGTAACGCCGACAAAAATTGAGCCAAACAAACTAACCTGTACGGATTTAGGCGCCGCCTGGGCGCCTGACCTTGGCGCCGGAAAGACCATTCAGATTCTCACCGGTGATTATCTTGATATCGGGCGCACGCCGATCACAGAGCGCGCGGAATTCACGTTCCTGGACTGGGCGACATCGTATCATATCTGGCTTGCAGGTATCACCTGTAACTCGATGAATTGGCAAATGGATCGCCAGTCCATGATGCGGCCCGTGTTTTCTATGCAAGGCCTTACTGATGGCACCGCCGCGGCCGAAGCGGCGGTTCCACTGGTTGAGAATGGCGGGTTGTCTATGACGACCGGCGAAAATCTTGGCGAAATCATGGAGGCGGGCCTCGTTGATGAAGCTGAGAGCTTTGTTAAGTCCCTGGGTCTGCAATTGGAAAACAATGTTCAGGCAGAAGGACCTCTGAACAAAAAACACAACACCCGTTATGATCGTGGTAATGCAATACTTCGTATGCCGATGACCGCGCGGTTTGCAACACCCACCCGATATGATCGTTTTCGGTCCGGCGCTCAGACGAGTTTTCTAATACCGATGTCGGATTCTGAAGCGGGCTACATGCTCAAAATTCACGCCGCGAAGTATGTTGAGGGTGATGTTTCGCCATCGGCAGGCCGAAATAATCCTACGGAGTTCCGCGGCGTCACGCAGGGTGTCAAAGACCCGATAACCGGAAAGATGATGACGCTTGTTCGCATGCCTTACCTACCGCTGTAGTTGGTATACAGACGGGTAATACAAGATCACTTTGAAAGGACGTATAAATGGTTGATGTTACAAAGAAGGCCGATCTTGGCCTGATCGATGCTGGCGGCTGGCAACCGCTAAAGAATTTTCGAGGCGCTAAAGTACTGATCACGAGCTTTGAAACCGCTGCGGTTCGGCGATTGCGGGACGAGCTTCATGATCAAATTTTTGGCGAGCGTGTTTCCGATGTCGAGGATCAAGGCGTTCTAAACTATATCACGGCGCGGTTATTGGTTGACGCCTGTGTGCGCAATTGGGAGAATTTCGACGATGGATCGTCACCGATGCCGTTCAGTCGCGAAAAACTCCGAAGTCTTGTCTTTAAACCAGGCGAGGTCATCGGCGAAGGATTTCGCTCGCCTGATGGATACATTTATGATCCGGCGGCTAAGTATCTATATGACGATTTGGTTGAATGCGCTTTCGCTCAGGAGAAAGCGGCGCGCGATCAGGCGTTGAAGGAAAAAAAGCCGCCAAACAATGGGTCTACTATAAGCGCGGAGAACCCTGGCGGACCGTCGGAGTCGAAGAAACTGACGGCGCCAACCCAAACCAATACGGAAAAACCGGCTGGATAAGTTTCCGGCCGATCAACAGGTCGAAACGGCAAGATGCGCCGGTTTTGCCGGCGCGTCTGGTCAATGCCGCCTCGATCTTTGATTGGTGTGATGATCAACGCGGTCTTGAATCTGTCGGGCTTACGTCTGTTGCCCTTGCGCCAATTGATGAGATGCGCGTGCGGTCGCGCGCAACTGCGATGGGATATCGCGGCGTTGATCTCTTGAAGTTACTCAGGCAAGTTGACTATTTTGAAATTGTCAGTGTCCAACTGGAACGCGAGCGCTTACAGCGTGAGGCGCGGCGTTAATGGTTGATATCCGTAAAGTTGCATCGGAACTTTTGATCCGTATGCGCAGCGAGGGCGCCGACGCCCTCGCTGACGATCTACGCGAAGTCGCGTCCGCGGGCCGCGAAACGGTTGCTGTGTCAACAAAAACCGAGCGCATTACGCAAGACCTGGAAAAAGCGTTCAACAAATTAGAGTCACGGATCGATCCGCTCGCGAAACTGGAGAAGCGCAGAGCCGATCAGCTGGCCCTTATCCGTCGGTTTGAGGCGCAAGACGTACGCAACAAAGACCGTGTCGCCAATGCGATTGAAAAAGTCAATGAAGCCTATGAACAGCAAAAACGGCGCATTGAACAGGCGGCGAGCGCGCAGGGTCGCTATAATCGGACACAGTCCGAAAGTGCGCGCCAGGCCGAACAGTTTCGGCGAACGCTTTTAGGCGCTGCGGCCGCCGTCGGAACGGTCATAACGCTCCGTGAGGCGATAGAAGGTGTTACGGCGGCGCTGGAACGCGCGGAGAACATCTCAGATCGCGCATTACAGGTCGGCGCCAGCGTTGAAGGACTGCAGGAACTACGTTTCGCTGCAGATAAATTCGGCGTCACCCAAAAGCAAATTGATGATGGATTGCAGCGCCTTAACCGCCGTTTTGGCGAGTTTGTGAATTCAGGCGCCGGGCCTGCCAAAGCGGCGCTGGAAGCGCTGTTTTCGGAGGGTGAGCGCGCAATTCTTCTTAGTCAGAAAACAGATGAAGCATTTCTGACGATTGCGCGGCGATACGCATCTATAGAAGACCCTGCAAGAAAAGCGGCTTTTGCGGCGCAGTTGTTCGGCGACGATAGCGGGCCGAAGCTCGTTACGCTTCTCAGTCAAGGCGAGCGGGGAATTGCACGCTACGCTGCGCGCGCACGTGAGCTCGGCATCATTCTTGAAAATGATCTCGTCGGAAACGCAGCGTCTGCAAGCGCTGAAATCCGTACTCTAAATCAAGCTTTTAGCGCAAACGTCACAAGAGCCGTCTTAGAGAACGCAGAGAGTATCGAACGACTGAGCCGAGGCGTTGCGAACTTTATTCCGGTCGCGGTGCAAGGGACAAATGCTGCGCTGGCTTTCTTTGGCGTTTTAGAAAAGTCTCCAGATGCGCAGCTCACGGCCCTGGTCAATGATCTCAATGAAGTCGAATCGCGCCTTGCTGGTGAATTATCAGATCGACAGCGGGGCGTAACGGGATTTATTGAACAACCAACCCTGCCCGGGTTCAAAGTCCTTGGCGCACGCTTACGTCAAGGCGTAGATGTCGTGACGGGCGAGCGTGAGAAATTGGAGATAGAGCGCGATCGCCTACAAGCCGCGATCGCCGATATCGAGAAGGTCTATGCGGCGCAACGAACCCGTGAGATTTTAAAGGATACCGGCGTTGCAAACGATGTCGAACGTCAAACCGCGGCTGCAAATGCTGCTATTGATCAGCTTGCTGCAAAATTTAACGCGTTTAATGAGGAATTAGCACTAAAAATTGGCGAGACAACAAAGCAACAAGTGGCGAGCGCCCGCCAGATTGTTGACCAGTTCAATGAAGCGTTTCCCGACGCTACGCCCGAACAAGTCGCCGCGGCCGAATTGCTTGCTGGCGAAATTGAGGCCGTAACCGGAAAGCTTGCGCAATTGGAACGTCAGGGCCAGAAAACACGTGACGCCGTACAGCGTATCTTCGATCCTGTTGGCGATGTGGTCGCCGAAAACAAAAAGCTTGAAGCGCTTATCGCGGCAGCGAAAATCAGTCCGGAGGAGCTGCGTCGCGCAGAGCAAATCGAGCAGATCGAAGAGCGGATTTCCCAAATCAGGCTTGAAGCGCAGCGTAGTCAGGCGGTCTTATCCGAGCAGCAAACCCGTGACCTACGGACGAACCTGCAATTGCAGAAAGAATTGCAGTCTGAGCTAGAGGCGCGGCGCGCGACATTCCTGCCGTCATCACCCGCAGACTTTGAACCGGTACGGAATAGTTTGGCGGCTGCATTGATAGACGCTAGTCAACAATTCTACGACAATGTTATCCGTACAGGACGGTTTAGTTTCAAGGGCCTGGGGCGTTCTCTAAAGCAAGAGCTTTTGTCAGGGGCCATCGCGCCGGCAAGGGCGTTCACGGCAAATCTATTCGCAGGGTTATCCGGCGCCGCGGGCGGTGTGTTTACGCCTGGTGTTGCAGGAGCGTCGCCAGCGAACCGTGCGACGGCTGGCGGCGTTGCAGCGAGCTCATCAAACGTATTTCAGTCAGCTTTTTCTTTGCCAGGGTTAGTGCAATCGGCGGTCGGTTTAGGCGGGCTGGCTTTGGGCGGTCCCGCGGCGTCAACATTTGGTACGCTTGCGCTCATTGGTCCGGCGGCTGTTGGGCGGCAAATCGCAAACATAGGGAATGCGGTTGGATTGTCAGGCGGCGCCATAGATTTTCTAGCTGAGGGCTTGGCGTCGGCGGCGACCCCGGTAAATGCCGGTCTCGCCATCGGCGGCTCCCTTTTATCAAGGGCTGCATTTGGCAATTCTAAAGGTCAACAGATCGGATCAACCGTCGGCGGCATTGCTGGAAATTTTATTCCGATTCCATTTGTTGGTCCGCTCCTTGGCTCATTTTTGGGTGGAACACTTGGTTCGTTGTTTTCGGGGCCTCCATCTGACTTTACCGCGGGTGGCGCGTTCAATCCGGCGACCGGGCGAGTCCTGGACGCACAACAAGACCGCAATTCTGACGAAAATGCGCAAATCAGAGACGCGATTATTACGGCGGCCAGCGATGTCACGGCCGACCTTATCGCATTGACGGGTGGCGTTTTGCGTAACCCCGCATCAACGCCGGCGAACGAGGCGGCGGTGCTCGTTTCGGTAAACGACAAGGGGATTACCGTGGCCAATCCCGGCGCACCGGGCCAGTTTTTAAATTCAAGCAGGTTCTCGGCCAGTGAGGCGGGGGCCGAGGATGCGATCGCCGGCGCCATTCGATTGAGCCTGAGCGCGGTCGATACGCGTTTCGATGGAATAGATCGATATTTCGATAGGTTGGAAAGCGCAGATCGATCTGTCGAAGAGATCATCTCCGATACCCAAAGTCTCGTTAGCGCCTATCGCGAAATAGATCGGCTGGATGACGCGGCTGCGTCCATTGTGAATCGTATTGTGGACGCCGCGATTAACGAAGGTGGCGACGTCGCGCGTGCGGCGACCAATGCCGCCAACCTGGCGCAAGGCCTCGACGATTTTGATCGACTAGAAGTTGCCTCGCAAGCTGAGATCGAGCGTTTCATAGATCGCCGGGTCGCGCGAGAGTATGATCTCACAGAGACCGCGCGCGAAACACAAAGTCTGGTTGCGGCGTTTCGGTCCGTTGAACGGTTGAGCGGCGATGCGCGAGAAATTGTCGAGACGATCTTAACCCGTGAATTGGAGCGCGATCGCGATGTCCAGGACGCTGCGCAAGGCGCGTCCAGCCTTGCCGTCGCTCTTGATCGCTTTGAAGATTTGACGGTGTCGAATGCTGAGTTCGTCAAGCGGTTTATCAATAATCAAAATGGAAGCGGTCGAGATCTGACGGATGTCGCGAGCGATACGTCGCTGCTTACGAATTTCTTCGCCCAAATACAGCGTTTCAACGAAACGACGCAAACCCGTATCCGCGAATTTGTTGCGGTGAATGTCGATGTTGGTAAAGACGTTGATCAAGCGCTCGATAGTGCGGCTAAGCTCGCAAATGTGCTTGAGCAAGCCGTTGACCCGGTTGATGTTTTTGCGCAACGCACGCGTGATCTTACCGCTGCGATTGATCCGCTTATCGACGAAATGAAAGCGCTGGGGCTGGCGACCGCGGACTTAGAAACCATCCGGGCAGACGGTCTTCGACAGATCGGTGAGGATCGCAATAACGCTACGCGGGCTGCATATCTCGAATTGACAAATCCGCTACAAAACGAGGTTCAAAATCGTATTGACCAATTTATTCTGGAGCGAGAGGGCGCCCGCGAAGCGTTGGACGCCGGCGCGCCGGTCGATCTCAGCCTACTGATCGATGTCCAGAAACGCTCAATTCTTTCTCTATTCAACATAGAGAACAGACTGACCGAAGCTGTTGATCCCGCGCGCGCTTCGTTGCTAGAGGTGGAAAACCGTCAGAGAGCAGAGCAAGAGGCGTTGCGAGCAGCGATCCGCCAAGGTTTTGCGAGTTATGAGGATTTGTTTGCGCTTCAACGCGCACAAGGTCCAGAGCGGGTAGCAGCATTTAACGCGCTTCCAGAGGAAGACCAATTACGCTTATCTGGTCAGTTGGCTGGCTTTGAGGATTTTACAGGCCGAATCGGTCGGGTGATCACGCAAATTAATCAGCTTTTTGATCGGTCGGCCGGCGACTTTGAAGACTATCGCGACCGCCTTCGGGATGCAATATCGCAAAATCAACGTCAGCTCACCGACTATGATCGGTTGCTATCCGAATTCGACGTCGCAGGCACACCGCGTAGTGAAACGCAGATTATTCGTGCACAACTCAACGATCAGCGCGAAATCGCAATTAATGGCCCGGAAGAGGCGCGGGCCGCCGCGCGGGACAATGTGATACGATTGGCGCGAGAGCTTCAAGAACGAACCGAACGCGTAAACGCCACATCGCCAGCGGCGATCGCCGACAATGCATTCGCAAGGCGGGCGGTGCAAGAAGTGCGGGACGCCATTGCTGCCGAGACCAGCGAAAAAGAACGCGAACTCGCCTTAGCAGAATCGACCGATCGCACACTCAAAGATATTCGAGCGCTTCTTGCTGCGCAAACAGTCGATCCTGTGGAATTAGCGCAGCTTGCCGCGTCGCTGCCGGAGGGGAATGAACTTGGTCAGTTGGCGAAAGAACTGGCTGTATTACGCGCGTCCGAAGATGACCAAAAAGACAGAATTGCAGATGTGCTTGCGGTCACAGACCCTAGTGTCGCATTTGGCAACGCGGTTGCGCTTGATCCTGTCAATGATAATCGTCGTACGGCGCTTGGTGTTTCGACGCCGTTAGATATTTTAGTCAGGGCGCCCCAAGGGTCTGCATCGACCGCCCGCTACGTAACAGCACCGCCGTCAAATGATGACTTCGCCTCTTTTGAACCGCCAGCGCAGGGTGCAAATTTATCCGACCTTTCATCCCTCTCATCGCCTTTGCAAGTACGGGTTGATTCCCCGCCCGCCATTCGTGGCGCTGACTTTTCGAATGAACAGGTTGTCGCGCTATTGAGCGCGATCCGCTCAGGTATTCGCCGCGTTGGCGATAAGGTGGAAGAAAGCGACGGATCGGCGTCGCGGCGCGACAGCGATCGCGATAACATTCTGCGTCTCGTTCACGATACGCTTACTAAGCGCGAGTTATGACCGGGTTACCGATCGGCGCCGCCTCGATCGCTGGGTTGGAAGATGAGACCAATTTTTTTGGTGGAAAGCTGACCGACCGGCTCGCCAATGGCGAGGCGCCCATTGTCATAAACTTCCTGGAATTTGCGGCACGGCCGCTTTCAGCTGTTATCGATTTGCTTGGTGAGCCGACGGCAGGCGGCGCAATCGCAGCTGGGCCGTCAGAGATTGACAATCCGTTTGCGGAAATAGGGGGGATCGGGCCGTCAGATTCATTTCTTTTCGCCGATAGTGAGTGGCGCGGCCGGCCTGATGATGTTTTTCGGTCTAATCAGATTGCCAATGCGAGACTGATCAAGGGGGGTGAGTTTCAAACGCGCGCGCCGATCTCGCCATTTGATGTGCGGCGCTCTCAAACGACAGTAGCATCGGCTACTCTGGTCGATACGGACGGATTCTTTGGGCGTCTTGCTAAAAATTATGCACTCGGAGATATGCGTGCAACGCAGTTCATTGGTGAAGAGGCGGATAAAAGCGACAATCACGAACTTGTCGTTAATCTCATTATAAAGAATGTTGAGCGTGACGGAGAAGAAGCGCGAATAAACTTCAAGGCGGCCGATACTTTACTCGATCGACCGGCGCAAACGCTGAGATTTACAGGTGACGGCGGCGAGGGCGGCGACCCTCAATTGAAAGACAGATTTAAGCCATTGAGTTTTGGCTATTGCTATAACGTTGCATTAACGCCAGTTGAAGCCGATCTGAATATTTTCTTATCGCACGGCGCCGGAGAGATAGGCGGCTACGATGATATCTTTGACCGTCGTGCGCCGCTTGCCTGGGATGGCCGGCACTTTAAAACTTATACTGAGTTTAAACTGGCGGCAATAAATGCGCCGGCGACGCCCGGGTTTTATATGCTCGGTCCTCGGTCCTATGTGCAAATCGGTCAAGTCAACGAGAACAGCCTAATAACAGCCGATTTGCGCGGTTCGGTTCTTTATGGGGACTATGACGCATCCACACGAGCGATCTGGAGATGGTTTGTCGCAGGCGCAACCGGTCTTGGCGGCGCATTGGTTGATGAGGGAACATTCGGCGTTATCCCCCATGATGAAATCGGTATCCATCTTGACGGTTCGCAGTCCTACACGATCCAGAACATCGGGAATTCGCTTCTGGCGCCGCATCTGTGCTGGAACGATGTTGACAAGTTTGGGCGTATCGCGATCGCCCGCCTTGTTGATCCTGCGGGCGCGGCGCCCCTTGATGTGTTTGATGCGGACGATATTTTTGATTGGCGCGCTCGTCCACTGGACCAAGATGTATGGAGTTTCTTTGAACTCACATACGGACGCAATTGGCGAAAAATGTCGCCATCAGAGATTATCGATCCCGCTAGCCCCCAGATCAATCAGCAAACATATGAACGCATCCAGCGTGTTGAGGAAACCGGCGACGGATATGGCGACAGTAAACTGAAACTTCGTTATCCGCAGGCGAACCCAAGTCCGCAACTACGTGGTTACTTCCGCTATCAGCATCATATGCGGTCGGCGGCTCAACACATTTTTAATGTCTTTTCCAAGCCGCTTTATGAATTGGAGATCGATGTCCCTTACGAGCGCGCCGTTAATGCGCGGAGGGGATTTCCGTACGGCATTGATCACCCGGACATCAATGAAGGACGCAAAGAAAACATGTCGCTTTTCAAGGTAGACCCATCATCTTCGGATGGTTTCACAACACTGGGCGGAATTTTTGCGGGCCTGGCGTGATGAGTTTTGTCTTGGCGGACAATTGGGTCGATCGGGCGACGATTATTGCTCACAATGAAGTTGGCAAGATGCGCGCCGAAAATTTGAAAACAGACACGGTGGGAAACTGTTGGCGTGCGAATAATCTATCAATATCTGGAAATACCGTCACGTTGGATATCCAGGCATCGGAGCCAGAGCCTACGCAAGTGCTTTTTTTGCAGCGTCCGCGTTATTCCAGGCGTAAGGAAAAGGAACCGGGAATTGAAACATTTTCAGCGACCGATACGATAGAGCACCAGCTCTACAGCGAGCATGACGCCACAAATCTTTTATGGGGATCGGGCGAGCAACTGTCGGGAATCGTAAAAGGCCTGGGTGTGACGGGCGTCTATTTGCCAGAGCGTGTACCGAATGTTCGTCTTTGGCGCATCATTTTTAGAGCGTATAGTCGCTCTATCGCTCCAAACGATTTCATCGAATTTGGACGCGCTGTCGCCGGCGATCCGTTTAAGTTTACAACAGCCTATGCAGCTCCGCTTCGTCGTGGCGGGCGAAGTAACTCGACCTCGCGCCGACCGAAGGCTGGCGTCAGTGTTCACCGTAGGCGGGCTCCACAATATCGTATTTGGGCGCCGCTATTTAAATCTATCGATACTGACGAATATGAGTCGGTAGAAGACTTCCTGCTTGATGTTGGTGACCTCACTCAGTTTTTGATCGGTCTGGAAGAGGATCAGCCGCATCGCACGTGGATGCTTGGTGCAATCAAAGACGAGGATCTAGAGCGTTACTCTTATTCCTGGTCTCGACTCCCGATGACAATACCCGAAACGATTTAGCAAAGCGAAAGATCATAATATGCCTGAATTGATTTATGATGAACGATGCGAAGAAAGCTTTGTCAGCCTAGGTAATGGTGTCTTTGAGCTAACCGGCGCTACGGAACTAAAGTTCGCGTTCTCGACAGCGACGCGGCGTGATGGATCGCCGGTTATTACGGATGATGAATTCTCCGTTTGTTTCATCAACCAACTTGGCAGTATTTTAACAAGCCGGGCGGTCTATACAGCCGGGTCACCGTCTCTTTTAACCGTCAACGACGCCCGTATCTATAAAACGTCAGAACCGGGCGGGGCCGCGCCAAATTTCGGCGGAACAACGGGCTTGGTTTTTCATTGCTGGACCGGCGCCGATGTCGTTAAGCGAGATATAAATGGTAATCTGGAGAGCCCGGAAGTTGTACGCAATGTCGTCGCGCCGGCGGCGCTGGGTCTCTTTCAAGGAGAAAGCGGTACACTGAATAACGAGGGCGTCGCTGCTCAAGGCGTGGCGGATGAGGATGACTGGTTAGCAGGTATATGGGGCGCCGACGAAGATGAAACGGAATCAGACGATGGTGAAAACGTACTCACCTCGCTGACGCCGGGCATCGCGCTATCGCGGCGTTCCATCAAAGCGTGGCGAACCATTCGCAATCGAACGATCGACGCCGGTGGTGTCCTGCCAATCCTTACCGCCGATAAGCCGCTGGCGACTTATGGCGCTTTTGTCGTCGATCGGGGCAATCCGGATAATTATGTGGAGTTCCGGGTGCAGGGTGACCCAGCGTCGCCAAAGTTCTTGGCGCGCGCGCAGCGCGGAGCGCTTAAGGCGGAGATCGTCGGCACCGGCGTACGCATACTTAATAAATCGCTTTCACCAATTGTCGTCGATTTTACGCCAGGGAGAATTTAATCCATGACAGCCGAACTGCTTTTCGATGATCAAACGCAACGCATCACGGCGTCCAAAGACTATGTCGCGGGCGCGCAATCGCGGGTTCTGGGGCAGAATGACAAGACGACCTTTAAAGTCTTGTCGCGCTCGGTATTGACGGATGCGGCGCTGACGCCCGTGGCGGGGGATTTCTATGTGATCCCGCCGATTGGAACGCCGGCGGGCGGTTTTGCGCCTTTTGTCGCAAATGAAATTGTCGCTTGGGACGCAGAATTATCGGTCTGGACGAAAGTCGGTCCAGAGATCGGCGATATTGTCGATATTTTGGATGAGGATGAAGCGAGACGCTGGAGCGGTTCGGCCTATGAGTTCGTCTATGCCGCGCCGCGGCCGACCGCGGTGTTGCCCGATGGGGGCGGCGTCATGGAGGTTGCGCCCGGCGGGGTTTATTCCGGTCCCGCCGATGGCGGTGCGATCACCGGCCTTGTGGGGCTTGCAGAGGGCGAGTCGTGTACGTTCCGGCGCGGGTCCGTTGATTATTCATTTGTTCATCAAGCGGATGTTTCGGCCAATCCTTTTGCTGTAAATTTCTTTCTCAGCGGTGAACAGGATTTTGTCGTTGCGGCGACGAACGCGAACCAACTGACCGTTACAAATACGGGCGGCGCGCTGGAAATGTCCGGCGGCGGCTCTGGCGCATCCTCATCGCTTGAAGACCCCAGCAATCATGCCACTATTGCTCAGCTTACGGACATATCGAGCGCTATCAATACGTCGAATAAGGCCCTTGGAAAACAAGTTTTGATACTGCCCGAGATGCGGACGTATTTCGCGCTAGGCGCCGCCGCGGGCGACGCATGGCGGCCGGTGGACGACCAATCAGGGCTTTCGGACATCGCACCCGCATAGTTTAATCAGAAATGGAATTTAGCAAAATGAAAACGCTCCTTGCCAGCGTGGTCGCTGGCCTGTCGGTCTTGTTCGCCTTTTTGCCAGCGTCCGCGCAGGAAACCCGCATAACGCAAACACTTAATGTTGACGATTACGATCGGTTGAAGGCGCTCAACACAGAGCGCGTGCGCGATGATTCTGTAGCACTTGTCACCGATGAAATTCGGGGCGGCACCTTTCATTGGCGGGATGCGGATCGATCGGCGGAGTTGGTATTTGCAACCGTCGCCGTAACCTCAGTTGATGCGTCAACGGACCAATTGACGGCGACATCACACGGGTTGCGCAGCGGCGAAGGGGTGTTGGCGACCGGCGGTGACGGGCTGACGGCGAACACCACTGTCTATTATGTCAGCGTCGTTGATGAGAACACCGTACGTCTCTATTCGACCTATGCGAACGCCCGCGCAAACGGCGCCTCTGGCCTGGTCGATCTGACAGGGCCGGGGACGTTCAGTCTGAAGGGACTTGTAGACCCCCTGCAAGGCGTCTTTGTCATTGCCGATGGCGATAATCTGGACGGATCAAGCGGTGTTTGGGAGCGCCGCGACACGGCTGCGCTCGGCTATGTCACGCCGGAAATGTTCGGATGCATCCCGGATGGTGTTTATAATTGTTCGCATGCGTTCCAAGCCGCCATGACGTTCCAATATCGTCATGATTTCCAGGGACCCCGCGCCGGCGGTGTGGTCCGCGTCAATGACGTCATCATCTCCGCATCAGGAATGGTCTTTGAAGACAACGTATCTGTCATCGGCCAGAGCACAGAAGCCAGTTATATCCGTAAACCGACGCCTGACAATTCGGATATGTTTCATATCCCCCGCCGCGCAGGCATCGTCAGTATCCGCAATCTCACGCTTGATGGCAATCGCGATGTAAATACAGCGGGTAACGGTATCAGTTTTGAAGGTACGCTCGGCTCCGGCGGGAATTCTAATCAACCGTTTCTGGACAAGGTCGGTGATGAGGATGACGCATATAAGCACACCATTTTGGCCAATCTCGAAATCGGCAATTTTGACGAAGCCGGCATTTCTAAAGCGATTGGAGGCGGCTTCAAAGTCATTGCACGAAATATCGCGAGCGCACACAATGGCGGTCATTGCATCGATTGGGCGGGCACGGACGATAATCTATACGATATCTGGGCGGAAAAATGCGGGCTTTCCGGCCTTGTGTTGCGCCAAGGCGCGTTTCGACTAATCGGCGGTAAAATTATCTGGAATAACCGGCTCGGTGGAAGCTGGGCCGGCCTGCATCTTCCTGCGCCAAGCAGCGGCCAGATGCAAAACTTTTCGATTATCGGCGTGGAAACACAGGATAACTATGGCGATGGTTTTGTCGCCGAAAATATAGCTGACTGCGAGATCAGCGTATTAAGCAATCAAAATGGATATTCTGCCGTTGGCGCTGAAACCGTTTCGTCACGATCACACGCCAATTTCAGATTCGGGAATGTCAATCGGTGTACAATCGAGGGCGCCAGTTTCACGTATAAAGATGCCGTTGGTACGGACGGATTGTGGACAACGGAAACGCCTTACGAAATTAGCGGATCGTTCAATCCAAGCAAATTTTCTATTTCGAGCGATGGTCTGACAAACGATGAGGTTGATGGCTCATTCTCGCAGCGCGCCTCTTATTTTAACGGCGAAGTCATTGCACAACAAACCGGCGCGACCGACAAGGCTTACCGTTTTTTCCGCTCAACGCCGGTCGGCGAACTTAGAAATATTGATATCCACGAATCCGGCACCGCCAATATTCAGCATCGTCTGAGCGACAATAGTCATACAACACTGAACGCCGTCGGCGGCGACATAATTTTTGGCGACACGACCAATGGCGGTCTATATAACGACAGCAAGCTACGCTTTGGCCCGTTATTTGTTTATCGGCAAACTGATGGACGGCTTTATGTCAGCGCGTCCGATCCAAGCAGCACCGACGGGCTCGGATCGTGGATCGGCGACCCGGGTTTTTTGGCGGAGACAGGCACATCGTTCACGCCAAGCCTGACGACCCCGCGATTGTTGCAAATGGGAAATGCCGCCGCCAACACCTTCACCGTGCCGCCCGACAGCACAACGAATTTTCCCGACGGCACAACGTTTCGTGTGTGTCAGGGCGGCGCCGGAACAACGACCGTTGAGGCAGCATCGGGTGTTTTTCTGAACAATGTTGACGGCGGATCGTTGGCTGTTAGCGCGCGGTTTAGCTGCATCACGCTCTATAAGCGAGCCTCGTCCGGTGAGGGTTATTGGTCGGCATACGAATAAGAAATAGCCGACAATGAAAATTTTAAAAAACGGTATTGACCTCATCAAGCGGTTTGAAGGTCTTGAACTTGAGGCCTATCAGGACGTCGCTGGCGTCTGGACCATTGGCTATGGATGCACTGATGCTACGCACGCGTTCGCGGGCAATGTCATCACTGAAGCCGAAGCGGAATTCCTTTTACGGCGGGACCTAGAACGCTTCGAAAAAGCGGTCGCGCGTGGCTTTACGGTCCGCCTCAACCAAAATGAGTTCGACGCGCTGGTCTCGATTACCTTCAATATCGGGATCGGCGGGATGTTGGGTTCAACGTTCCGGCGTCGGATCAATCAGGGACAGCGCATTCGCGGCGCCGACGCCATGCTGTGGTGGAACAAAGCGAAGGTGAACGGCCGCTTGCGCGAAATCAACGGGTTGACGCGCCGGCGTAACGCAGAGCGCGGCCTATTTCTAACGCCGTTCAACCCGCGGCCGGATTTCCATCGCCAGACGAATGCGCAGCCTTTGCGAGAAACGCGGCCGCTTCTGCCGCGACTGACCGAACCCCTTTCATATGATCCTTTCAGGTGTGAAAAATGACCGATAAAACCATCCGCGACGTCGTGCTCGACGTCATCGATCACGCGACCGAAACGCTGGAGGCGCGTTTTAACGCCATTGAAGATCGCCAGATCAGTCTGCGCGCGGCCGTCGATCGCAATCGCGCGCGCCTTACGACCGCGGAAAACGCCATTGACGATTTGGAGGGCGCTATCGTGTCGCCTCCACCCGAACCAGAACCGGAACCGGCGCCCGATCCCGTCCCGGAGAATCGACCCTGGCAATTGGGCTTTTGTCCGTGGTTGACGTCTTTCGGCAATCGCGAAGAGCCGTTCGTAAATTTGCTCCACGCGGGCGAAATGCAATGGAGCGTTGATAACCTGTCATCCCAGGCGATGTATGATCGAGGCCATGTGGACCCGGTGACCATGTTGCCGGGCGGGCCGGAGGGGCGCGCCTGGATCAAATATGGAACGTTCTTCACCGGCGACAAACGACCCTGGTATGGCCAATGGGTTTTGGAAACGGACGGCGATGTGGACGCCGAAATCTGGCTCCTGGGCTCATCGATGCAGGTTTCCGCCGGACCCAATCGCACCGAATTCACGATCGACGAACGGGACAATGATCATGACGGCGTTTTGATCCGACGCATGGGGCCGGGCGGGCTGAAACGTCTGGCGATCTATCGCAAAGAAAACGAAACCGCCTATCGTAATGGCGAGATTTGGTCACCGCGCTATGTGGAAATGGTCCGCCGGCATGATGTCTTCCGGGACATGAATCTGACCGGCGCCATGGAATCACACATCTATAGCGTTGATGACATTGCGTCTGTTGAAAGCGCGTTCTGGGGCAATCGGCTGACGCGCGGCGGCGTTCGCCATCCGCGCCGGTCCATCCCGCGCGAAGCGCTGATCAATCTCGCGGTCAAGGCCGATGTGGCCTTGTGGCATAATGCGCCGATCGAACTGGGCGCCTCCTTTATGGGCGATCATTCCGGTACGACAGAGGAGCGCAAAAGCCTCGCCGCGGCCTATGCGGCGGAAGTTTATCAGTCCCCGGAATGGCGGCGTTACGCCGTCGATTTCGTCGCGGCGCTCGATGCGCAAGATTATCCGGACCACAAACCCCTCTATGTCACGCTCGGCAATGAAGTCGATTGGAACTATGTCCCGCCCTTTATCTGGAATGTTGAATATCTGGACGGGCTGGGGCGCACCTGGTTCGGCGGCGATCATGATGGAAGCCGGGCGAATGGCCGGTTGCTGGCGCATTTCGCCCTCATTTTAAATGAAGAATTAAAAGCCGCCGGGCGCGGCGATCAGCCGGTCACTTATGTAATCGAAAGCCATACGGCGAATACGGGCCGTACGACGGCAGAGCTATCGGCGGTGAAAGCCGAGATCGAGTCCCAGAGCGTTAATTGGAACGACATGCGTCATCAATTTGGTGTCGCGTTGACCCATTATTGGAGCGGATCTGAAAACCGCCCTGACGGGCAATCCCGCGAAGACTTCCTCATCAATGGGCCGGATACCGTGGTCGCAACGATCCCCTGGATTTTGAAAAAATGGGCGGCCCATCGCGACGCCGCGGCGATATTCGGGGTCAAGATTATCGGCGCTTATGAGGGGGGCTCACACGCCAATGAAGCCGCGCGGGTGGCGCCTGACTGGCATTGGGGCGAGGGCGGGGCCCTCGTCAATACGACGCTGAATGAAGCGCTTATCAGCGCGTATCCAGGCCTCATCCTGATGAATTACGCCGGCGCCGGCGGCCGTTCGGAACCCTGGTTTGACGGGGATTATGGCGAGGCCAATCCGATGCAGCAAAGCTGGGCGAAATTTGAACGCAAATGATCCAATGGTTTTTTGACGTGTTCACCATACTTGGCGCGTTAATGTCCATCATTTCGGGTGTATGGATATTATCGCAAGATTGGGCGATGCGAAAAATACGCGTGATCGACGCTAAGCATGGCAATGTCGTTGCGCAATGTCACATAACCGGCTGTGTCTCAACTGCGCTGTCAATCTGGCATTTTGGTTTGATGACGTACTGGTCGTTAGTCGATGGCGAGGAAAAGCTCGGCGGCATTGTGAATGCGTCTTTTGAGCTTTGGCATATTTGCATCGCTGCGCTCGTTGTCTGGCTCCATATCTTTCTTAATGAGACCGCAAAGGCATGCCTGAAAAATGATTACTCAGTATAAGGTTGGCAGTTCGGCGATTATCCTGACGATGGCTGCGGCCGGTGTTGTGTCGCCGCCGCCTGTGCCCTTACCGCACTTTCAGGAAATGGCGATCTACAGCGCGTTTGGCGGTGTTTCAATTCTATTGCCGATGTGGAGGCAGGACTTTCGCGGCATGCCTTGGGCAATGATCACGGTACTGACCGGTATTTTGGCCGCCGCCATGATTGGCCCATATGTCGCCGAAGAAACGCAAAAGCCGCAACTTGCAGTGTTGGCGGCGACGGCCAGCGCCATTGCGGGACCTATCGCCGCAAAAACGCCTACGGAAGCGCTGCAATTTGTCTTTAAGCTGATTTTGAACCGAAAAGAAAAATAGCCATTCCTGCACTGGAATTGACCGGTTCGGGAAGTCCCTGACCCCGCGGCGCGATGGCGCTTCGCGGGGCGATAACTCATGGAGAAATGATATGTCTAAAGTTGCGATGATGGCCGAAAACGCCTTTTTTATGCTTTATGCGACCGCGCCATTGATGGCCGATGGCGACACGCCGAAGGCTGAAATAGAAGAGCAAATCGCGAAAGGCGCCCGGACTGCAGTCCAGAAAATTCGTGCACTGGCGGCGTCAACGCCGACAGGCCTTGATAATGAGGCGGTTCGGCTGGTTCGCCACGGCATCAACGTCGCCGACAGCGAATTCGAGACGCCCACGGATGGCGGCGATGATTCCGATGTAGGGGATGGCGGCGCGGGCGACCTGGTTGCGTAAGGTCAAGTGTCGTTTTCAATGATCATAAGCGCGAGCGCCGCCATATTGGGCGGCCTCGCGTTTTTTTTCTATCGTAAATGGATCTTGGAAAAGGAGCGCCGCCGGCATGATCAGCGGACCATTCGCACGCTCACCCATATGCTTAAAAATCGTGATCGCCTGCATGATCCTTCTGTCGTTAATGGCGTGCTCGACGAACTCATGCGAGACATGCCCGCCGAGCCCCCCGATCTGGGGGCTGACGATCGCGGAGCGTAACGCGCTGAGCGACGAAACAAAGCAACGCATCGCCATCGCCGCCTGCGACTGGAAAGCGAGATGTCCGATCGAGGCGAAGGCGTTCGGTTTTAAGGGCCAACAATGCCCCGAATGATGTGGCGTCCTTTGTTTTGCATAGCTTTCAGTTTCTCAACAGCTTCCGCGTAGCGCGCTGCTAATACCGGTACCCCTGCCATCGCCGCCAGTCCGCCAATCACAGCAAGATCGTACATTCTGTCGGTTACTCCGTTTGCTATGTCGACCACGGTACGGCTTTTGGGATGTCCGACTTTGACCGCAATTCTGTCCATGTTAGGGTGATTAATGGTTTCCATGATTATGAATCCCAGAGGGAAAGGTGAGCGGAGGTTTAGCGGCCCGAGCAAGATTCCTTACGAGGACGCCGGGACGGCGGGCGTGATCGTCAGGGCAATGACCATACGGCGGGCAGAGAACCGTCGGAGCCGTCAGCTAAATTGGAGGCCGGTATGATCGAACGAGTGCCATTCGATAAAATGACCGCTGAACAGCACGCCGAAGCGGCGTGTGAATGCGATAAATTCGTGGCGGATTGTGAGCGCGTGAACGCCTACACGTCGCTTTATTACAGAATGCAATTAGCCGCGATTGAGCACCGTAACGCGGCTGTTCAAAAATCAGCTACGTGAGGCCCGTATGTCAGACCAGACAACCATCACAGGAAAGCTTCCGATGGAGTTGGCGAATGCGATCTGCGAGGTGGTCGAGAACTATCGCAAGCGGGGCATGGGGCTAGATGAAGTCATCGGTGTTGGCGTGGGCGTTCTCGCTGACCATGCGCGCGCGGAGTACAGCGACGCCTATTTAGACAGCTTCGCCGACATCGCGAAATCACGCATCGGGCAACCGCTGCCGCAAACAACATAAGAGCCCGCGCCATGGCGCTAACCTGGAATGCCCATTATTACGAGAAATGGATCGACAACAACGTTAGTCGGCCCGACGCGGTCGATCTGTTCATTCACGAATTGCGTGCACTTTGCAAAAAGCGTGAAGAGGATATTTTGACGCCGTGCGATCTGGCATATTCGCTACGGCTTGTCGCCAATGAAATAGATACAGGCGAAGTCTACAACATTCGAGGAGGTTAATCCTCGATCAATACGACTGATTGAGAACTCGCGCGCGATAGCGGAGTTCAATCCTGCGCGTCGGCCATTCTTTCGTTTCAATCTCATAGATGGCGTGCGCGGACTTCCACGAAACCGACTCAGCGAGCCATTCTTCAATATCTCCGGATTTCGTCACAGCAACGATTTTATAATTGTAGTCGCGCGGTGGCATTCGCGTGTCTCCCCATTCGAATGTTGTCCGCCGTGATCGGACGATGATCGCGATCAAGCGTCGCGGCAATGCGACACCGTGAACATGTGTAGAACTTATTCCGGTACTTTTCCGGGAGTCTTGGTCCCGAAATGTCCCGAACGATCCCTTTTTGTCCTGTTTTTGGGGTTGCGTTCCGCCCCTAAAAGCCCCTAGAACCCGCGAATTCATTGGGTTGCCGCAGTAGCTCAGCTGGTAGAGCATCTGATTTGTAATCAGGCGGTCGGGAGTTCGAG
>JBCDAD010000015.1:0-35850 GCA_039186325.1 Pseudomonadota bacterium
CTTTTCTTCATTGCCCATCTCCAGCGCCAAACTGTTTGCGCCACTCATCGATTTCGTCGCTCTCGATTTTTCTGAACAGCACATCAGGAGGTGCGAATTCCTCCCCCGGCTTAAGGCGGTTCAATTCAATATCCAGATCGCCCGGCCAGGCCGGTGCATCTTGCGCAGAGATCCCAAATACTGAGTACATTTTATCCGATGTAAACGGGATGACTGGCCTCGATAGTGTTGCAAAAAGAACAATTAGGTTAAAGGCGCAACGGACGGCGGCAGCGGCGGCGGCTTTATCTTCTTTTATGGTTTTCCAGGGGGCTGCGATTTGCAAATATTCGTTACCAGTCACCCAAATACTACGCAACACGGAGAAAGCTTTTCGATACTCAAATTCATCGAGATGGCGGGTGTAATCCTCAATCAGCGGCGTCAAATCAGATTTAAGTTTATCTTCGCGCGGACCATACGCTCCATCCATCGGAACGATTTCACCAAACTTCGCCTGGCAAAATCGCGTTATTCTATTGACAAAGTTTCCAAGAACATCGGCCAGATCTTTGTTCGCTACGTTTGCAAAGTGTTCCAACGTAAAAGATGCATCATCAGACTCTGGCGCGTTGGCCATCAAATGCCAGCGCCAATAGTCTGCTGGCAGAATGTCTAGCGCCTGGTCCATAAAGATCCCACGATTTTCCGACGTTGAGAACTTACCGCCATACCAAGTAAGCCAGTTCATTGATTTTAGCGTGTCAACCAACACCCACGGCTCTTTCGAGCCAATAATTGTGGCCGGAAAACTGACCGTGTGGAATGCAACATTGTCCTTGCCCATGACTTCCACATACCGGACGTCGTCAGCGCCTTTGTCTGTGCGCCACCATCGCTCCCAATTGTCATTGTTGGCGATCGCCCACTCTTCAGTCGCGGCAATATAAGCAATGGGGGCGTCAAACCAGACATAGAAGACCTTATTTTCAAATCCGGGTCGCGGCTTGCCGTTTCGCATCACCGGCACGCCCCATGCCAAATCTCTTGTGATTGATCGGTCCCGCAGGCCCTCTTTTAACCACTTCTTCGCGATGGACTTCGTCAATATCGGCCAATCGTCGTTCCGCTCAATCCAGTCGGAGATTTCGTTCTGCAATTTGGACTGGAGCAGATATAAGTGTTTGGTCTCACGCACCTCAATATTGCGCGAACCTGAAATGGCTGAGTACGGATTTATTAATTCGATAGGGTCCAGAAGGCGACCGCAATTATCACACTGGTCGCCTCGCGCTTTTTCGTAGCCACAATGCGGGCACTCTCCTTCCACATAACGATCCGGCAGAAAACGCTGATCGTCTACAGAGTAAACCTGCTTATCTATACGTTCTTCGATTAACCCGTTGTCTTCGAGTATATCAGCAAAATGTTGGGTTAATCGATGATTTGGCGCATTTGAAGATCGACCGAAATGGTCGAATGAAAGTCCGAAGGCGTCGCCTGCCCGTTTTTGTATATCGTGTTGTTCCGCACAATATTCGCGTACGGTTTGACCGGCAGCGCGCGCGGCCAGCTCAGCCGGCGTACCATGCTCATCGGTTGCGCAGATGAACAAAACCTCATGGCCTTGTGCACGCTTGAATCGCGCATAGACATCCGCCGGCAACATTGAACCGACCAGATTGCCGAGATGTTTGACCCCATTAATGTACGGCAAAGCGGAGGTAACGAGAATGCGGGCCAAGACGGCGGCTCCTTATAAACAAAGACCTCCGTCTATAACGCGTTCGCCCCAGTCCGAACAATGGCGTCAATCAGAATGTCTGGACCGACAAGGCCGCTACCTGCGCATCAACTGCGCCCGCGAATTGTAAAAACAACGCCGACAGTATTGGTAAAAGCTCGGCAACGCCATAACCGTTCGTATAGGCCCACAGAAACCCAATGAAAGCCAGGACGCCCAGCGTCCGCGCCAACGGCCGGCGAGCAGCGAAAAACAGCGCCAATCCGCCTAAGATTTCAATTGGTCCAGTCAAGCCGCCCATTGCGATATTCTCCAGTACCGCATTTAAGGAAACGGCGCCTGGCTCCGACGACGCAATTGAGACGTTTGGTTGCGTGACCATATGCGCTGCGCCAAGCGTTGCCAAAATCCCTGCGCAAACGCCTTGCATTGTGTCTTTGCAAAAACCGAACAGATTAAAAATTGGACCCGTGATCGGACGTGACACGGTGTCCCTTGCGATATGTCTGTCAGAAAACTTCAATCCGCGGTTTCGCGCCAACGCTGCCATCGAACTCTCTCCGAATGCTTTGCACCCCACAACCCAGTGTTCATCGGATGAGCATCGACTGCATTGTTGCGTTTCGCGCGGCAATAATACGGCGAAATGGCGCCGCACGGATTTGTGATGTCTGCATCTTGGGTCTGATTGAGCTTGTCTGAATTTAAGGACGGCAGAACGGCTCGCATTCTCACAATAAAAAATTCACGAAACCACGTCGTCGATCGCTTTATGCGTCGACGTCTTTACGCGAATGCCTCACCGTATTTAAAAAAACACCCTCCGATTTGCAGGGCGTTTTTCTTTGTACAAAAGCAAAAATACGATTTTAGCGTTTTGAAAACTGGAAGCTCTTCCGGGCTTTCTTACGACCGTATTTTTTCCGCTCAACAACCCGGCTATCACGGGTCAAAAATCCGCCTTGCTTCAACGTCGTGCGCAATGAAGGCTCATAATGGGTCAGCGCCTTTGCGATACCATGCCGAACTGCACCAGCTTGGCCTGACGGTCCGGATCCGGTCACAGTGCAGTAAACATCAAATTGATCATTTCGTTCAGCGGTAACCAACGGCTGTTTAATGATCATTTGCAGCACAGCACGACCGAAATAGTCCGTATGGTCCTTTTTGTTGACCGTGATGCGTCCGGAACCAGGTTTGATCCAGACGCGGGCGACAGCTGTTTTCCGCTTACCGGTTGCGTATGATCGACCGAGTTCGTCAATCTTTGGATCCGGCAGCTCTACTGTTTCGGGCTCCACGTCGACGCCAGCTTCAGCTGCAACGTCCTTCAATTCTTCAAAAGATGTAGCGCTCATGGGAATCAATCGTTCCTTGTATTCTTTGAGTTCATCGCGGCGACGTCCAGCTTCTTCGGTGTCTGCGCCTCGTGCGGATGCTCTGGACCCGCGTAAACTTTTAAGTGGGTCATTTGTTTCCGGGCGAGCGGCGATTCCTTGGGCATCATGCGCTCAACCGCCTTCGTCAGCACTCGTTCCGGAAAACGACCGCCAAGAATTTTCTCCATCGTACGCTCTTTTATCCCGCCGGGGTACCCTGTGTGCCAGTAGAATTTTTTGTCCGTCATCTTCTTTCCGGTGAAGACGACTTTGTCAGCATTGACGACAACGACATGATCGCCGCAATCCATATTCGGCGTATAGGAAGGCTTATGTTTGCCACGCAATCGCATCGCAATAATCGAAGCGAGACGCCCAACGACAAGGCCCTCCGCATCAATCAACGTCCAATCCTTCTCTATGTCCGCCGTTTTCATGGCGTATGTTTTCATTTGAGTGATCCCAGTTTCGTGGTCGCGTCCGGGTTATCTCCGGGCGATCTAAGATAATGGCGCGCACTTACGCTCTATGTTCAATTTCGTCAATGGAATGCGTAAAAGAAAAGTGATATCAGCAAATTACGTATGCGGTATTAAATTACCTCAGACAACCGGCGGCGGGCAGAACAGGGTGTGCTAAGCGCAGGATTGGCTACTTGCATCTCCGGGAAATCTATCAAATTCATGTGTGGCAGGTGATCGTTTCTTTGTCGACCTTGACGCATCCACACGCCAAATACATGAGTTTCTCCAAGTTTGGTCACCGATGAGGCAAAGTCTTATGCTTCGATATCTCCTTTTCGCACCCCTGCTATATCTGTTCGCTTGCGGCCAGGAGATCGCAGCCCCTGACGATTCAGCAACGCCGGCAGTCGAAATTCCCGCAAGCGATTCGTTACCGGGATTACCGGCTGTCCCCAGCGCTATCGACATATGGATTCACCCGGCGCTTCCCTTTAACAGCATGGTTCTGGTTACGGATAAATCCGGTGCTCGTTCATACAACGCGGAAGACGGCAATCCCGTGGCCGAGTTATCGGCCGCACCCATTGGCGCAGCTGCAGTGGGTTATTTCGGCGCCGGCCCCCAGGCCGTCGGTGTTTTGGTTGCGCATATCGCAGACGAACAGGCGGTTCGCCTATTCGAAATCGACAACGTCTCGCGCCGGTTCAAACCGATCGAGGGGCGCATACCAGTTCGCGGCGAAGTGCGCGATATCTGTATTGGCGCAGGCGATGGCGGCAACCTGCGATTGCATATTTTACAGAAAGCAGATTTGTTCCGCTACGATCTTGCTCTGGAAGCCGGCCAGATTTCGGCATCGGGATCGCCAGCGATTAGACTCGATAACGACATTGGCGCCTGCGTGATCGACATCGTGACCGGCAATCTTTTCCTTGCAAGTGAAGGTGATATTTTCGCCTTCGACATGGCGGGCGAGGCCATCGAATCGTTTGTAAGTTTGGGTTTTTCCCGTGCTCCGGGACTAGGCCTAATTATTCAAAATACCGAAGATCCCGCTTCTCCTCGAAGAAGCGCCGTCGTTGCTGCAGACATTTCCACCGGCGCATTTCATTTTTATGACGCAACAGACGGGCATGCTCTCGGCGCTGTTAAAATGGCGGCAACCGACGAACTTGCCGGTGTCGAGACCATTTTCAATTTTTCTGTCAGCGGCTCAAACTTGGGCGGATTGTACCGAAACGGTGCGATAATTGTCGCGACAAACCCGACAGGGGAGAATGCAGTTGCATCTTTGAGGTTTGCACCCACGGCCAGCGCCTTCAACGCGTTGTCGCTGCCACTTGGAACCCCTTTCGATCCCCGCGGCAGCGTTCCAAACCCTGACGCTGACTCAGAAGATCTTGAGTTTCTCATTCCAACCACTTTTCAGCCGGAATGATTTGCCCATCATATTCCGCCACGATTAGAAGCTAACTCAACGACTGCTTCATGAGTTTGCCGGCAGCGCCAAAATCCATTTCGCCCGTGTACCGATCTTTCAACGCGCCCATACACTTACCCATATCTTTCAGGCCGGACGCGCCAAATTCCTCAATAACGCCATCGACCGCAGACCTAATTTCGTCTTCCGATAATTGACGCGGCAAAAACTCTTTAATCACTTCGATTTCAGCGCGCTCCTGTTCAACAAGATCGGGTCTGCATCCTTTTTCGAAGGTTTCAGCGCTTTCTTCGCGCTGCTTCACCATCTTTGTCAGGATGCCCAAAATCTCATCATCGCTTACGCCTTCACAGCGATCACCAGATCGCGCCGCGATATCGCGGTCTTTGATAGCGGCGTTGATAAGACGCAGTGTAGCTACACGTAGCTTCTCATCTTTCGCCTTCATCGCTGCTTTCAGAGCATCGTCAATTTGCTCGCGTAACATATCACAAGTCCCATAGCGTCTGGGCCGGAAGAATGATCCCGACCGCGTTGGTTTCGATTTTGAAGAATGCCTTTTTTGGAAAGTCCAAATTAGCTCGTTATTGACCCCGACAGTCCGATTCGCCTAATTACCGGTCAATTTGCGCACGCGGAGCCGCTATCGCCAGTTCCACAAAAACGCTCGTTTCCATGAACGAAACACCGAAGAGATATGCATCGATGAAGATTAGTCAAGCGCCCGCCCAGCGACCAACCGCTGCTATAATTTTTGCTGATGGAACAGTGGCTTACGGCCAGGGGCTTGGCGCGGTCGGTGAAGCCGTTGGTGAAATTTGCTTTAATACCGCAATGACGGGGTATCAGGAGATCCTCACGGACCCATCATACTCCGGGCAAATTATCACCTTCACGTTTCCTCATATTGGGATTGTCGGAGTAAATGGGGACGATATTGAAAACGCTTCGGTACCAGCGACCACTGCGGCGCGCGGGGCAATTTTCCGGACCATGGCGACCAGTCCCTCAAACTATCGGGCGCAACTCGATCTTGACGCTTGGATGCGCCGCCGCGGTATCGTCGGGATTGCGGGCGTTGATACGCGCGCACTCACCTCACATATCCGGGAAAATGGCATGCCGCACGGCGTCATCGCCCATAATCCAGCAGGCGAATTTGATATTGAAGCGTTTAAAGATCGCGCCAGGGATTGGCCCGGGTTGATAGGCCGGGATCTGGCGCGTGACGTGACCACGCCAAACGCCTACGCCCACACCGAAACAGATTGGCGTTGGCCGGAAGGCTATCGCCAAAATACAAAAACGCGACCGCATGTCGTCGTTATTGATTACGGCGTGAAACGAAATATTTTGCGTTACCTCGCCGGCGCCGGCGCGCGCGTCACCGTCGTACCGGCAACCGCAAGCTTTGATGATATCCTAGCCGTTCACCCTGACGGGGTCGTACTTTCAAATGGCCCTGGCGATCCGGCGGCGACCGCCGAATATGCTGCACCAGTAATCCGTACTCTGATTGACGAAAATATTCCGATACTGGGCATATGCCTGGGCCATCAGATGTTAGCGCTGGCGTTGGGCGCTAAAACAGAGAAAATGTCCCAGGGTCATCACGGCGCAAATCATCCCGTACAAAATCTCGAAACGGGCGCTGTCGAAATCGTTTCGATGAATCACGGCTTCACCGTCGATGCAAATTCGCTGCCCGACAACGTCGAAGAGACCTATCGGTCACTTTTCGACAATACGAATTCCGGACTTAAACACCGCACTGCCCCAGTCTATTCGGTACAACACCATCCAGAAGCATCGCCCGGACCACAAGACTCAAGCCGCGTGTTCCGAAAATTTGTAGAAAGCCTGAACGCAGCATAACACCAAGGAAGTTGCCAACCGGTGTCAGCCGGGTAGTACGGATTCTATATCAATGCGAACACGAGAGGAGCGCGAGGCGCTCATTTCACGAATAACGAACGTCGGTTTCTCGCAACACGCGGGCCTGCACATTCGAGAACACGACATTGGCAAAGTGTCGCTTGCTCTTGAACCAAAAGAATCTCTCCAGCAATTCATGGGTTATCTTCATGCCGGCGTCATTACGGGGCTCGCCGATCATGCAGCAGGTGCGGCGTTCGCCACCACCCTGCCCCGTAGTCGCATCTGCGTGTCCATAGAACTGAAAATAAATTTTTTAAAACCAGCGAAAGGTTCGGTTGTTTTCGCTGAAGCGGTTGTTGTATCCGCCGGACGAAGCATCGGCGTCGTAAAATCAGATGTGTACGCCGAAGAAGCGGATGAAAAAATCCATTGCGCCACAGCAATTGTCACGCTTCGAGCGATAGATGAACATTAACCGTCTTTTGCGATAGCCTCGACATTTAAATTATTGCGAAAAAGCTCCGCCTGCGACCAATGCTGGTTCGCCGCGTCAATTGACTGAGCCCGACGCTCTTGAAACGCTCGGTTAGCAGCTGCGGAGCGTGTCAAATACAGACGGTCTCCATGCACTGTCCAATGGAGCGGACTGGCTGGCGTCAACGCGCCCGCAGCGATCGTCTCGGTACAATAGCCGCCATATGCCGGCGCGAATTTCTCTGGTGTCGCCAGAAACATCTCTCGATGTTCTGCGTTTGCAAAATAGAAAATTGCACCATCATATTCCGCTTGGAATTCCGGATCGCCCAGCATGGCTGTGCTTTCCGTAAAGTAGCCAACGGGGTCATACCCCTCTAGGGCAAGTCGCGATTCAGGATCTCTTACAATCGGCGAAAAACTACTGACTGCAATTGGGTTCGCCAGCGCTTCCACAGGCAGGACAATTGCTGTCATTGCAGAACCCGCCGCATCCACAATCGCCATTTGGAGCTTGGCTTTGCGGGCTTCATATTCGGCATCTATGTCTGCTTGCGACATAGCCGAACCAGATGAAAAGGCTGCGCAGACGGCTAAGAACGGCAAAAGGCGTTTCTGCATATTGAGCTCCAAGTTTTTCATGCGAAGCACTAAACTGAAAGCCCCGTTTTTGCGAATCACAGTGCATCACATTCGCGTAGACATGCGCCCGCACAAGAACTCTGTGCATCCAGGCTTTATGCCGCTATATTTCAGATTATGAAGAATTCCGATCAATCACCTCCATTTCAGGTCCGGGTGGTTCCTGTTACGCCATTCCAGCAGAATTGTTCGATCATTCGGGCGCCTTCTGGCAACGCCGCGGTGATTGATCCGGGTGGTGAGCCTGAGAAAATTCTTGCGGCCGCGAATGAATTCGATGCTGTGATTAAACAGATTTGGCTGACACATGGCCACCTGGATCACGCTGGCGGCGCCGAGGCCATCAAGCGCAAAACCGACGCGCCGATAATTGGCCCACAGCACGAGGATAAGTTTTGGCTGGACGAGATAGAACAGCACTGGGCGCAATTCGGGCAACCTGACATGGGCGAAAACTGTGCGCCAGACAAATGGCTTGAGGACGGTGACACGCTGGTACTAGACGGTCTTGTTTTTGATGTCGTCTATACACCCGGGCATACCCCCGGACATATCGTGATCTGCCACCAGCCCGCAAAAATAGCTTTTGTCGGGGATGTCTTGTTCGCCGGCTCAATCGGCCGAACCGATTTCCCAAGGGGAGACCAGCAGACACTTGTGAATTCAATAACAAATAAACTCTGGCCCCTCGGCGATGATATCCAATTTGTTCCCGGCCACGGACCGGCATCTACATTCGGCCAGGAACGGCGTTCCAATCCGTTTGTGGCTGATTCCGTGACTGGATACGCGGGTACGAAAGAAACGAAACAAAACGATGAAGCCCAGAGGACGGCAAAACGATGGCGCTAGTCCCCATGCGATTTCAACGCCTCCCGCACCCAGGAATATTGTCCTCCGCTAGACAAGCCCTCTGCGCGTAAAAAAGACTTTTCCTTCGGCATCGCTTCGCCTAAACAACCGCTTTAATCGACATTTTGTTTCATGCGCTCGGCGACGGCCCAAATTACACTTCGCCGAGGCGTTTTTGCGCGAGTAACCATGCCCAAACGCGACGACATTCATTCCATCCTAATCATTGGCGCTGGCCCCATCATCATCGGCCAAGCTTGTGAATTTGACTACTCGGGCGTGCAGGCGGTGAAAGCGCTGAAAGAAGAAGGTTTTCGCGTTATCCTCGTCAATTCTAATCCGGCGACCATCATGACCGATCCGGATTTGGCGGATGCCACTTATGTTGAGCCGATAACTCCCGCATTTGTAGAAAAGGTCATTGCGCTTGAAAAACCGGACGCTTTGTTGCCGACGATGGGCGGACAAACAGCATTGAACTGCGCGCTTGAGCTGGAGCGCACTGGTGTATTGACGAAACACGGCGTTGAGATGATCGGCGCAAAAGCCGACGTTATTGAGAAAGCAGAGGATCGCGAAAAATTTAGAAAGGCCATGGACGCGATCGGCCTCGAAAACCCCCGAGCGGCCATTGCATCTTCGCCGCCCATAAAATCCGAAACGGGCGAAATCAAAGGCTACGACCGCGCCACAGGTTTTGCAGAGGCGATGCAACGTTTGGACGAAATTGGTCTTCCAGCGATCATAAGACCAGCCTTCACCCTAGGGGGCACCGGCGGCGGCGTCGCATACAATCGGGAAGAATTCGAAGAAATCGTGCGATCAGGCATTGACGCGTCGCCAGTCGGTCAGGTTTTGATAGACGAAAGTCTGATTGGCTGGAAAGAATTTGAAATGGAGGTTGTCCGCGACAACGCGGATAATTGTATCATTGTTTGTTCTATCGAAAATATCGATCCGATGGGGGTTCATACTGGGGACTCCATAACGGTGGCGCCAGCGCTAACGCTTACAGACAAAGAATTCCAGATCATGCGAAACGCGTCCCTTGCGGTGATGCGGGAGATCGGTGTCGAGACAGGCGGTTCAAACGTTCAATTTGCTGTTGATCCGAATACGGGCCGTCTTGTGGTCATCGAGATGAACCCGCGCGTATCGCGTTCGTCCGCATTGGCGTCGAAAGCGACTGGTTTTCCCATCGCACGGATCGCAGCAAAGCTGGCGGTTGGTTACACGCTTGACGAACTGGACAATGACATTACCGGAGCAACGCCGGCGTCATTTGAACCCACGATTGATTATGTGGTTACAAAAGTACCGCGTTTTGCATTCGAGAAATTTCCCGGCGCCGCCCCAAATCTTTCCACCGCTATGAAGTCGGTTGGCGAAGCCATGGCGATTGGGCGAACATTTGCAGAGTCGCTTCAAAAAGCGATGCGATCGCTTGAGACGGGATTATCCGGCCTTGACCCTATTCACATTCCGGGGCTTGGCGAAGGCGACGACGCCAACGCATTTCGCGCAGCACTGGCCGCACCGACGCCCGATCGATTGCGCGTCGCAGCCCAGGCTTTTCGCCATGGTCTACCGATCGAACAGGTGCGCACAATCACACAGTACGATCCTTGGTTTCTGGAACAACTCGAACAAATCATCGCCAAAGAACGCGAGCTAGCACGTGACGGACTGCCTAACGATCGTGAGAAATTACGACGCGTGAAGGCCATGGGGTTTTCCGATGCGCGGCTTGCAACACTATGTGACGGAACCGAAGCAGAGGTTCGCAATCATCGTCGCCGCCTTGGCGTTAGTCCGGTCTATAAACGAATAGATACGTGTGCGGCGGAATTTAGAGCCAAAACTCCCTACATGTATTCAGCTTACGAGCCAGATTTCAATGGAACGCCAGTTTGCGAAGCCGTTCCCTCCGATAAACGCAAAGTGATAATTTTAGGAGGAGGCCCCAATCGGATCGGCCAGGGGATCGAATTTGACTATTGTTGCTGCCACGCAGCCTTCGCAATGGCCGATATCGACATCGAGTCGGTAATGGTCAATTGCAACCCGGAAACGGTTTCTACAGATTTTGACACATCGGATCGTTTGTACTTTGAACCGCTGACCGCAGAAGACGTCCTCGAGATCGTTCGTACAGAAATGTCAAACGGATTATTGCTCGGGGTTATCGTTCAATATGGCGGCCAAACACCATTAAAGATTGCTGGTGAGCTGGAAAAAGAAGGCGTACCGATCCTCGGTACTTCGTTTGATGCTATTGATCTTGCCGAAGACCGCGAACGTTTCCAGCAACTCGTTAAAGAACTCGATCTCCGACAACCCAATAATGCGACGGCGCCATCGCGCGAGGTCGCTCTCGAAATCGCGGAAACGGTCGGATACCCCCTAGTCACGCGTCCCTCATTCGTGTTGGGTGGGCGCGCCATGGAGATCGTACGCGATCGCAGCGCACTCACACAATATCTTACAAATGCGCAGATCGAAATCTCCGAGGAAATGCCCTTGCTTCTCGACAAATACTTGCAAAATGCAGTGGAAGTTGATGTCGACGCAATCTGTGACGGCGACAATGTCTTTATCGCCGGGGTTATGGAACATGTAGAGGAAGCCGGCGTGCATTCGGGCGACAGCGCCTGCTCACTACCACCCTACACGTTGTCCCATGCCGTCATCAGTGAACTGGAAGCTCAGACCCGTAAGCTTGCTCGGGCTCTCGGTGTCGTAGGGCTCGTTAATATTCAGTTCGCCATTCAAGAAAATGAGATTTTTCTACTGGAGGTAAATCCTCGGGCGTCGAGGACCGCGCCCTTCGTCGCCAAAACAATCAGTATGCCGATCGCAAGAATTGGCGCGAAGGTCATGGCCGGTGAAAAGCTCTCATCGTTGAATTTAGAGGAACGCGAATTGAAGCATACCGCTGTGAAGGAAGTTGTGTTTCCTTTCACGCGATTCCCGGGCGTGGATACTGTCTTAGGGCCGGAGATGCGCTCGACCGGTGAAGTGATGGGACTCGCCGACAATTTCGACAAAGCCCGTGCAAAAAGCCTGATTGCGGCCGGTGTTCGTATTCCGTTGTCAGGTACGGTCTTCATATCGCTCAAAGATGTGGATAAACCGCTTATGGTGAACGCAGCGCGCCGGCTCGTTGAAATTGGTTTCTCCATTATCGCCACATCTGGCACCGCCGAATTTCTGGGCGGCCAGGGGATAAAAGTTGAGACTGTCAACAAGGTATTGGAAGGGCGTCCCCATATAGTGGACGCGTTGAAGAATGGCGAAGTGCAGATGGTGTTTAACACAACGGAAGGGGCGCAATCGGTGCGGGATTCGCGGTCAATTCGCGTCACCGCCCTCACCCAGAAAATCCCATGCATAACGACCGCTGCGGGCGCAAAAGCAGCGGTACGGGCGATCGAAGTAATGCAGGCCGGCGATCTCGATGTGGCGCCATTGCAGGCGTACGTGTAACTGGCGACCTGTTAACATGCTGTTTTTTATATATTTTTTTGAAATTTGATCAAAAAAAGGCGGCGTTTGTCTTGAAAAAAAAGCCGCTGTGGACTATGTCTTCCCCAAGCGACGGCTAAGGCGTTACCGCCCAGCCGCGCTATTTTTTTCGCTTCGATTCATGGCCTTGCCGTCCCTTCGTGGCGAAAGCGCTCCAATTTTGTGAAAGGGTGCATAATGGAAAAATTTCCGATGACTGTAGAGGGCTACGAGAAGCTCGAGGCTGAGTTGCGCGTTCTAAAAAACGAGGAGCGTCCGGCTGTCATTCAAGCGATCGCGGAAGCCCGCGCCCATGGCGATCTATCGGAAAATGCTGAATATCATGCGGCAAAAGAACGGCAAGGCTGGATCGAAGGCCAGATTCTTGAACTTGAGGACAAGTTCACGCGCGCGGAAGTTATCGACGTATCTAAAATGAGCGGCGAGACCGTAAAGTTCGGCGCCACTGTGACTCTTATCGATGAAGACACGGACGAAGAAAAAGCCTGGAAGATAGTTGGCGATCTGGAGGCTGACGTAAAAATTGGCAAGATTTCTGTGTCGTCGCCAATCGCGCGCGCCATTATAGGCAAAGAAGCTGGCGACAGCGTAGAGGTCACGGCTCCTGGCGGCGCGCGAAGTTACGAAATTGGCAAGGTGCAATATATCTAGTACGGATAAATGGCGAAGAATTGCCTGCTGTGGCCATGCAATTCTGCCCTTTACTCCGCCGCCATCATATCCTTGACAATTGCGGCGAGACCGACCTGACGACGCCTTTTTAATCGCTCTGCGAACAAAATTGCCCGAAGCAACTCTTCTGACTCGTCTAGGTCATAATTCACGATCACATAGTCGTATTCCGCCCAATGAGACATTTCGGCGTCCGCTTTGGCCATTCGCTTTTGGACGACGTCCTCCGGATCTTGGGCGCGCTGCCTTAAGCGCCGTTCAAGCTCGCTTCTGGAGGGCGGCAAAATAAAGACTTTTACAACATCATCGCCAGCCACTTCATCGAGTTGTTGTGCGCCTTGCCAATCAATGTCGAACAATACATCTCTTCCATCACGCAAAGTTTCTTCAACAAGTGAACGTGGCGTTCCATACAAGTTACCGAAAACATTCGCCCATTCGAGAAGTTCGCCGTCATCACGCATGCGAACAAACTCTTCATTGTTGACGAAATAATAGTCCTGTCCATGAGCCTCGCCCGGGCGCCGGGGTCGCGTCGTCGCAGAAACAGACAACACCATCTCGCCATCCTGTGAGAGTAATCGATCCGCAAGCGTCGTCTTACCGGCGCCAGAAGGGCTGGAAAGAATGAACATCAACCCCCTCCGGGCCACTCGAAGGTCGCCGCCAATCACTGCTCGTCTCCGAATGTAGCGAAGAAGTGTCTGTTAAGAACACCACGCCCATCGAAAGCAGGCGCAGATTGGGAGCTTTCAGGACGGTTGGTTTTTTCCATGGCTGAGCGTAGCTCAATTCAGACGAAGCCTGCAACACAAGGGATGCCCGGGCTCGGACGCTGCCGATCACCAGCTCGCCTACTCGATATTTTGAACCTGCTCGCGCAGTTGATCGATAATGGATTTCATCTCCAATCCCATCTTTTTGGTAGTGATATCCGCTGCCTTCGAGCAAAGCGTATTCGCCTCGCGATTGAATTCCTGTGTGAGAAAATCAAGCTGCCGACCGATCGCGCCGCCATTTCTGAGTAACTCGCGCCCAGCTGATATATGCGCGTCAAGACGGTCAATCTCCTCGCGGATGTCCGCTTTCGACGCCATTATTGCAACTTCCTGAACCACTCGATCCTCAGCCAAAGTCGTTTGCTCCAAGAGCGGCCTGACCTGATCCAACAATCGTTCGCGCAATGCATCTGGTGATTTTTCCGCATGGGATCGCACCGAGCTGGCCAAACCTTCCAACGCATCAACCTGGTCGGCGATTATACTCGCCATCGCCGTTCCCTCAGTGCGCCGCGACGCAAGAAGCAGTTTCAGGCAATCGTCAAAATCAACCAGAATTTCCTTAAACAGTTTGTCGTTCGATGAAGGCTCGTTGTTCTCATCGTCTGGCTCGATCACTCCGCGAAGTGCTAGAATTCCCTCCGGTTGCGGGGGTGCGCATTGCACCCTTATCGATATCCTTTCGATCATCGCGAGCGCATCGTCGAGTGCATCCCTGTTGATGCGATAACGAACATCGCGGTTTTCTGACTTTATCGCCAAGCCGACACTGACGGAACCACGGGCCAATTGAGATTTCGTTCGCTTCCGAATCTCCGGCTCTAGAGAATCAAATCCGGCAGGCATACGCAGCCTTATGTCGAGGCCACGCCCATTGACGCTTTTCAGCTCCCAAACCCAACGAAAACCCGAGGATTCAGCTTCGCTGCGCGCGAAGCCAGTCATCGATGAAATCCCTGACGGCATTATCCGTCCTGACGCCTTTCGCGTTCGATTTGTCGCCACGCCGCCACATTGCGTTGATGTTCCCGCAGGGTTTTTGCAAAGGCGTGACCGCCAGTGCCGTCCGCGACGAAAAACAATTCGTCAGTTTCGGCCGGGCTTAGAACAGCTGCGATGGATTCACGACCCGGATTTGCAATTGGTGTCGGCGGTAGACCATCAATGACATAAGTATTGTACGGCGTTTCGCCGCGAATCTCACTGACGCGCAAGCCACGTCCCAAAGGCTCCCCCTGTGTTAGTCCGTATATGATCGTCGGATCAGACTCGAGCCGCATGCCTCGATTAAGTCGATTGATAAATACCGACGCAATTCGAGCGCGTTCACCGGCCACGCCGGTTTCTTTTTCAACGATTGACGCCAGGATGATTGCTTCTTCCGGCGTACCAAATGGAAGATCCATCGCACGCTCATCCCATAACGCATCTATCGTTTCTTTCTGCGCGCGCATCATTCTCGCCAAGATCTCATCACGCGATTCGTTTCGAGAAAACGCATAGGTTTCGGGAAGCAATACGCCCTCGCCAGGCGTCAACGTTACGTCACCGACGAGCGTCTCATCAGCAGCCAAAAGCCTCAAAATCTGCGCGGTGGTTAAGCCCTCCGGCGCGGTGAAGTAGTGCAGGATACTCTTACCTTCGACGAGTATTTCGATTATCTCAAGAAGGCTCGCACCGGAGGGAATTTCATATTCGCCAGCTTTTATCTGACTTTGAACACCCTTGACGCGCACGGCGCCTTTGAAAAGCTCCGGGTACCGAATTACGTTATTTTCTTTTAACTGCTCCGCTATTTTCGTAACGCTTGAGCCGTTCTGCAACAGAATAATTGTGTTCGTACTTGATGGACCGGTCGCCGTTGCTTCTCGATAGGCCAGATATCCCCCGGCAGCCAATGCGAGAGCGGCGAGTAATCCGAGGCCAAAGAAAAACCCCAAAATAGAGCGAACGGCCCCGCCCCGCTGCGCTTGGCGGCCCTCTTTAGTCACCTTTAAATTACGAGAATGGCTTGTCGCCATCATGTCGCCTCCGCCGCAATTCCAAGCAAGCTTAACCGTCTACGCGCCGCATAACCAGAGACGCATTCGTACCGCCAAAGCCGAAACTATTGCTGAGCGCCACATCAATCTGTTTTTTAACGGCTTTTTTCGCTGCCAGATTTATTGGCGTATCAACGGAAGGATTCTCCAGATTGAGCGTCGGTGGCGCCATGTTATCTCGCATCGCCAGTAAGCAAAAAATCGCTTCGACCGCGCCCGCTGCGCCAAGTAGATGGCCGATTGATGATTTTGTTGACGACATAACCAAATCTTCTGCTGAACTGCCGAACAGCCGCTCGACCGCCGATAATTCAATTTCATCGCCGACCGGCGTCGAGGTGCCGTGGGCGTTGATGTAATCGACATCGCCAGGCGACATACCCGCCCTCTTCAGCGCCATTTTCATCGATCGAAATCCGCCATCGCCATCCTCTGCAGGCGCTGTAATGTGGAATGCATCGCCGGACAGCCCATAGCCAACAATCTCGCCATAGATCCTTGCGCCGCGCGATTTTGCTCGCTCGTATTCTTCGAGAACTAGAAAACCGGAGCCTTCGCCCATCAAAAATCCGTCGCGATCTTTATCATAGGGCCGTGAAGCGCGTGCGGGTTCATCATTGAAATGTGTCGTCAGCGCTTTGCACGCAGCAAAACCAGCCATGCCAATCGGGCATATCGCAGATTCAGATCCGCCAGCCAGCATTACATCAGCGTCATCCAATGCGATTAATCGGGCTGCGTCGCCAATGGCATGCGCGCCGGACGAACACGCCGTCACGACCGCATGGTTCGGTCCTTTTAATCCTAAGCGAATGGATATCTGTCCGGAAACCAAATTAATAAGGCTGCCGGTGATAAAAAACGGAGAGACGCGACGTGGCCCTTTTTCATTCAACACCGTCACTTGGTTTTCAATACCAGGCAGGCCGCCGATACCAGATCCGTTCATTACGCCGGTGCGTTCGCGCTCCTCGTTCGTGCGCAACTCTAAACCGCTATCATCAAACGCCATTTGCGCAGCCGCTATGCCGTAGATGATAAAATCATCCATCCGCCGCTGTTCGCGTGGTTCTACCCATTTGTCCGGGTCAAACGCTCCGTCTCCAGCGCCATCGCCGCCTCCGCGTCCATTGGCGAACGGGACTTGCGCGGCGATCCGGCACGGAAGTTTTTCCGCATCGAATATATCGATTTGACCAGCACCGGACTGCCCAGCGGTAAGCTGCCGCCAAGCATACTCAACGCCCGCGCCAAGCGGCGAAACGAGACCTAATCCAGTAACGACAACACGTCTAAACATGAGCGATCGTTCCAATCAAATTTCGTGACGACAGGGTTACCCGCCGCCTGGCGTCCAAAACGACGAAGTCAAGAATGCCGCTTTTGTGCTGATTGGAAACCGCGCAATAACATGCGCGATTGATTATTTCTTTTGCTCTTCAATGAATTTTATGGCGTCGCCGACCGTTTGAATCGTTTCGGCAGCGTCATCCGGGATTTCCACATCGAATTCTTCTTCGAACGCCATCACCAATTCAACAATGTCCAAACTGTCCGCGCCGAGATCGTCGATAAAGCTTGCTTTCGGGTCTACTTTTGACGGGTCGGCATCCAGGTGCTCAACGACAATTTTCTTTACGCGTTCTGCAAGGTCAGACATTCAAGGCTCCTTATTCGTCTAGAGTTTTTCAAGTCGCGGCATTGGGCCTCTTATGGGCGCTGAACGCGGCGCTGCGGGCCGATTACGGCAAATTGCAAAATGTTGCAACGCCCTAGCATGCGATATTGCACCCGCGAAGCCAGGCTAAATCATCGCCATTCCGCCGTTGATATGCAGCGTTTGGCCCGTAACATAGCCGCCCTCATCAGAAGACAGGTATACCGCCGCTGCTGCAATATCGGCCGGCGCGCCCATTTTCCCGGCGGGAATCCGATCGAGTATAGCCGCTTGTTGTTCATCATTGAGTTTTTCGGTCATGGCCGTCGCGATGAACCCAGGCGCTATACAATTGACGGTGACATTTCGGCTGGCCACCTCTTGCGCAAGAGACTTGGTCATGCCGATCATTCCAGCTTTTGACGCGGCATAGTTAGCCTGGCCAGGGTTTCCGGTAACGCCAACCACAGATGTTACGCCAATAATCCTCCCAAACCGTTGCTTTGTCATCATACGAAGCGATGCTTTGGCAAGGCGAAAATAGGCCGTCAAGTTTATCTGAATGACATCATCCCACATGTCAGGCTTCATCATCATCATCAGGGTGTCGCGCGTTACGCCGGCGTTGGATATCACGATATCGAGCCCGCCCATCAGCTCAGCAGCGGCCTTCGGCAGACTGTCCACTGCGTCGAGATCTGACAGGTTACACGCTCGTACAAAGGTCGCATCGCCCAATTTCTTCGCAAGGTCCCCGAGCTTTTCTTCCCGTGTTCCGGAAAGCGTAACGGTAGCGCCTTGTTGGACAAACGCCTCTGCGATTGCCCCGCCAATACCGCCGGTCGCTCCGGTCACCAGCGCTTTTTTTCCATTCAGGTCAAACATATCTCGCCATCTCTTGCATTCAGGCAGTTTTGTCAAATCCGTCTTGCTTTTTCCCAGTGGGCCAGATCGCTTTGAGCTGTCAGAAAACTCAGGAGGTCACGACGTGAATTCATCGATGTCCGTTGGTTCACCAACATTCAACGTTACCGCGCCCTTAGCGATGCGCCTGATCAAGCCGCTCAGAACCTTCCCTGCGCCGACTTCCACATAAGCGTCAAAACCTGTTTCACGGATGTTCTGAATGGTTTCTGTCCACCGGACCCTACCGGTCACCTGTTCAACCAATCGGCGCCGAATGTCATCTGGTTTATGAACGGGCGCAGCCGTCACGTTTGCGTAGATCGTCGCAACTGGCTTTTCGAATTTAATTTCGGCTAGCGCCTCCTCCATACGATCCGCCGCCGGTTGCATCAATGAACAGTGAAACGGCGCTGATACTGGCAACATTTTCGCCATCTTAGCGCCGAGTTCTTTGGCGCTGTCGCAAATGTTGGAAATTGCTTCCTTGCGTCCGGAAACGACAATCTGTCCAGGCGCATTGTCATTTGCGATTTCGCAAACACCACCGAATTGTCGATCAGCCAGCGCTGTTTCAACCGTTTCCAAATCAGCGCCGAGCAGAGCCGCCATAGCGCCGTCGCCTGGCGATACGGCAGCCTGCATGGCTTCGCCGCGAATACGCAAAACCCGCGCTGCATCTGAAAGGGTAATAGCCTGACTTGCGCACAACGCGGAATATTCACCGAGAGAATGCCCGGCCAACGCCACTGTTTCGTCAAATCTTGCGCCGCGCTCCTCCTGCAATACACGCAACGCCGCAACGGAATGCGCCATGAGCGCCGGCTGCGTATTGACGGTTAACGTCAACTCCTCCAGCGGCCCTTCACGCATCAAACGAAAGAGATCTTGACCGAGCGCGTCATTGACCTCTTCGAAAACACGTTTAGCAACAGGGAAGTTATCGGCGAGACCACTTCCCATCCCAACGAATTGGCTCCCTTGCCCCGGGAAGACGAATGCGCGTTTCATGGTGTTCTCCGTTTACAGTGAAGCGCCCATAATCCGGGCCGGAAGCCTGGGCAAGTGCCTGTTTTGGATGTGGGATGGAAAGAAGCGATGCTATGGCGTTGAGAAGGATCGCAAATATCTCGGAAAACCCCGACCCGGATTGGTGTTGGCTAAAAGGGAAGACGCCGACAGAGATCGAGCTCCAGTGGGTCAATTTTTCAACGGCTCATTCGAATATGGCCGGGCAAGCATCATTATCCAGATTCGTCGCCGCGCGGCGTTTAGCGGCGACGGCGCGCAAGGACCCGTTTGACGTCATCATCTCTCATGGTCCTTGGCCTGCCGCTTGGACAGCCGGCTGCCTTGGTTCAACAAAAGGGGCGGCCAAACACTTTGCGTTTTCGTTTAATTTCACCGAACTGCCCGCCGGTCCACGAAGGCGTCTTATGACCTGGGCTTTTCAGCATGTTGATGAGTTCGCGGTTTTTACCCGCGCGGAACGACAGCTTTACGCCCAGTATTTCAACATTCCGAGTGAAAAAATTGTGTTGGCCCCCTGGGGCGTCGCCCCGCCGCTGGACAATACACCGATGCGGTCAATTGAAGGCTTATATTTTTCCGCTCTTGGCGGAGAGGCCCGCGACTATGCTGTATTGTGCGAAACTGCGCGACGATGCCCGGACGAGAAGTTTATCGCCATCGCGCGACCGCACAGCTTTGATGGCTTGTGTCCGCCGTCTAATCTGGATGTTCGAATAAACCTGCCCTTCGAAGACGCGTGGGCGATCGTTTACCATGCCGAAGCCGCCATTATTCCTCTTGTCTCACGCGATACGCCGTGCGGAATTGTGACGTTGGTCGGCGGCATGCACCTTGGAAAAGCGCAAATCGTCACAAACGCAGTTGGCGTCTCCGATTATATATCCCATGGTCGCACAGGGTTACTCGTTGACGCCCAAGACTCCAGGGCGATCGCTAACGCCATTGATGCGCTAAAGGCCAATCCATCCCTGACGAGCAAACTTGGTCGCAACGCCCGCCGGTACGCCCAGCAATATTGCAGCGAAGCGGCGACAGTAGATTTTTTTGCGGATCGCCTGAATGCCTGGGGATTGTTTAACGATTAAGGCTTGCATCTCGCGAATTGCTCGGATAACACCCGCGTCTTCGTGAGCAATGGTCGAGCGCGCTCTCCTGGCGGAGAGTATGGGGATTGGCCCCAGGGTGTCTCGAGCCAAAGGCGGTCTGCCGGCGCCAGCGCCGACGACGTCTCCATTGCCGAATGGGAGCTGGCCGAAGATGCCGCTATACGAGCACGTGTTCATTGCGCGTCAGGATATTTCGCCTGCGCAGGTGGAAGCGCTTACCGAGACTCTCCAAAAAATCGTTCTCGATAATGGAGGAAAAGTCGAGAAATCAGAATATTGGGGCCTGCGAAGCCTTCAGTACAAAATCAAAAAAAACCGCAAAGGCCACTATAGCCTTTTCAATATCGACGGCCCTGCCGGCGTTATCGAAGAACTGGAACGCCAGGAAAAAATCAACGACGACATTTTGCGCGCTATGACACTTCGCGTTGAGGAACTGGACCCCGAACCCTCCCCGGTCTTGAGCCGCCGTGATCGGGGCGACAAAGACCGCGGCGATCGGCGTCGATAAGGAGGTAACGGATCATGGCGAAACCATTTTTTAAGCGACGCAAGACCTGTCCGTTTTCCGGGGATAATGCGCCGAAGATCGACTACAAAGATCCAAAGCTTCTGCAGCGCTTCGTTTCCGAGCGTGGCAAGATTGTTCCTTCGCGAATCTCAGCGGTCTCGCAAAAGAAGCAACGCGAGTTGGCCCGCGCGATCAAAAGAGCGCGCTATCTGGCTTTATTGCCATACAAATCGGAGTAGCGGACCATGGAAGTCATCCTACTTGAACGGGTCGAAAATGTTGGCCAAATGGGCGACGTGGTCCGCGTTAAGCCGGGGTTCGCACGCAACTACCTGCTTCCCCAAAAAAAAGCGCTCCGCGCCAACGACGCCAATAAAAAGGTGTTTGAAACGCGGCGCGCCGAATTAGAGGCGCGCAACCTGGACCGCGAAAACGAAGCACGGGCGGCCGCCGAAAAGATAGACGGTCGATCGTTTATTGTCATTCGGCAGGCGTCAGAAGCCGGCGTGCTCTATGGGTCGGTATCAAACCGAGATATCGCGGACGCTGCATCGGAAGACGGCGTGCATATCGAGCGCAGCCAGGTGCGTATAGACAAACCGCTTAAATCTATTGGCATATTCCCGGTACGCATTTCTCTCCATGCGGATGTTTCGGCAAGTGTTGAAATCAATATTGCCCGTTCGGAAGATGAAGCGGAACGCCAGGCGCGCGGCGAAAATGTACTTGCTATTTCGCGAGACGAGGACGCAGAAGGCGAAGATGAAGCGGCTGCGACGGACAGCGCTGAGTTCTTTGATGAAGAAACGCAGACAGTTGTCGCCGATGACGAAAGCGCCGCAGCAGACGAGAAATCCGAAATCGAAAACGAAAACAACTGACAACACCCCTTATCGCACATTGTGCGCTCGTTCAGGGGAAAAATTTAAAACGCTGGCTGCTTTTCAGTCGGCGTTTTTTTTGATTTAAAATTCGAATGGCGGATGGCGCAAACACAGATGGCTTCGATCGTGCGGGAACGGAAGAAAATATCCCCGCCAGCATAGATGCTGAGCAGGCGATCCTCGGCGCGATCCTTTTTGATAATGAGATTTTCTATAAGGTCTCACAGTTTCTGAAGCCTGAACACTTCTTTGATCCGGTTCATCAGATGCTGTTCGACGCCTTCGCCGAACTTATTAAATCTGGCCGGCTCGCCTCACCGCTGACATTGGATATGTATCTCGCGAAACACGAGGGATATGTCGAAGCCGGCGGCAAAACCTATTTGGAAACGCTTGCTGCGAAAGTCCCATCGACCATCGGCGCCGTGGATTACGGCCGTGTCGTGTTTGATTTGTCGGTATGTAGGGGCCTGATATCAGTCGGCTCGGAAATGGCGACGCGCGCGCGTATCGCCGACCTCGACGACCGACCCGATCGTCAATTGGAGGACGCAGAGCAAGCGCTTTATAAACTGGCGGAGACTGGTAAATATGGCGGCGGGTTCATCCCATTTCGCGACGCTATCACCGAGGCGATCGAAATCGCTAATGCAGCGGTCGAGCGCGACGGTGGGCTGGCCGGCGTCGCAACAGGTCTGCACGATCTTGATCGCATGATGGGCGGGCTCCACCCATCTGATCTTGTTATTCTTGCGGGACGGCCGTCAATGGGCAAGACGTCGCTCGCCACCAACATTGCTGTTAATGCGGCGAAGGCCCTTAAAATCGAAACGCAGGTAGACGGCCAAACGAAGACGGTTGATGGCGCCGCTGTCGGCTTATTCTCGCTCGAAATGTCTGCGGAACAAATCGCGACAAGAATTTTGTCGGAGTTCTCCGAAGTTGCTTCTGAACGAATTCGCCGCGGGGATATCAGACCCGATGAATTTGATAATATCTATCACGCATCGCGTGAATTAGAAAAGCTTCGTCTGTACATTGATGATACCGGCGGCATCTCCATCGCACAACTTGCGGCCCGCGCGAGGCGTTTGAAACGCCAGCACGATATTGGACTGATCATCATTGACTATCTGCAACTTGTGACGGGATCAGGTCGACGCAATGATGGCCGAGTGCAGGAAATCACGGAAATATCACAAGGGTTGAAAGCGCTGGCGAAAGAACTGAATGTGCCGATTATCGCGCTTTCCCAATTATCGCGACAAGTTGAGTCACGGGACGACAAACGACCGCAGCTGTCTGACTTGCGGGAGTCGGGATCAATCGAACAAGACGCTGATGTGGTCTTGTTCGTGTACCGGGAAAAATACTACTTGTCGCGATCCGAACCTCGTGAAGGCACGGAAGAGCATGGTAAGTGGATGGCCCGACTTGAAGAGGTGGGCGATACGGCCGAGGTGATCATCGGCAAGCAACGCCACGGTCCGATCGGCAAGGTCGAACTCCACTTTGAAGAAAAATTCACAAAATTCTCCAATCTCGCCAAAGGCGATTACTCAAGCCACCGATAGTATCGATAAGGCGTCTATCGAACTTGGCGCTTCTTCAGGAGCAGTTGATCGACTGAGCCTGTATGCGTTAATGCAGACCGGTGACAGGGGTGGCGAAATGAACATCTTCGGTCTTGTTGGTGGTCTCACCCTGGCGACTTTGCAGTCGGTCGGGCGGATCGGCATGTTTTCCGTTCGAGCCTTTGTCGCAATATTTACGCCGCCCTTCTATTTCCGGTCATTCTTGGGCGCTTTTTATCGCATTGGATTTACGTCTCTGCCGGTTGTTGGGCTGACCGCCATTTTCACCGGCGCTGCACTCGCACTGAACATCTATGACGGCAGCATGCGATTTAACGCAGAGACATTCCTGCCTCAAATCCTTGGCGTTTCAATCGTTCGCGAATTGGGGCCCGTGCTAGCGGCGTTAATGGTTGCCGGTAGGTGTTCTTCGGCAATGGCGGCTGAGTTGGGGGCGATGCGGGTTACAGAACAAATCGACGCGATGACGTCGCTTGCCGTCGATCCATTCAAATATCTGATCTCACCTCGCGTGTTAGCCACGACACTTGCACTGCCCCTGCTCGTCCTCACGGCCAATATCATCGGCGTATATGGCGGCTTTCTTGTAGCGGTCTATGCGCTCGATTTCGCCGGACCTGTTTATGTGAAGAACATATTCGATTTTTTGACAAACGAGGATATTATCAGTGGACTCATTAAAGCCGGCGTTTTTGGCTTCTTGATCTCGATAATGGGATGCTTCTTTGGCTACACGAGCCGCGGCGGCGCACAAGGGGTTGGCGCTGCGACGCGCACGGCTGTAGTCGCTTCCGCCGTCGCCGTCTTAGCGTCGAATTATGTCATGACTTCTTTGTTCGTGGAATTTTGATCATGACGACACCCGGCCCAGAACAGAAAATTTCGTTGCGCGACATCCACAAATCGTTTGGTGCAAAAAAAGTCTTGCGCGGCGTGTCGATTGATGTCCGTCGTGGTGGATCATTGGTCATCATCGGCGGCTCCGGCACTGGAAAGTCCGTACTGATCAAATGCATAAATGGGCTACTCAAACCAGATGCAGGAACCATTTATGTCGACGGCAGGAACATATCAAAGCAGACGGATAGCGACCGGCGTTTTATGTTCAAAAAGTCCGGCATGCTTTTTCAAGGTTCAGCTTTATTTGACAGCCTCAATGTCTGGCAGAATATCGCGTTCAAATTATTAAACTCGGATAATGTCAATCGCAGCGACGCAAAGGGCATCGCTGTGTCATGTCTTGCCCAGGTCGGTCTGGCGCCGGAAATCGCGGAGTTATCACCGGCAGAGTTATCAGGCGGCATGCAAAAGCGCGTTAGCCTTGCCCGGGCTATCGCTGCGGAACCGGAAATTTTGTTTTTTGACGAACCGACGACCGGCCTCGACCCGATTATGGCGGACGTAATCAATAGCCTCATCGTTGATCGCGTGAAAGCGCTTGGCGCAACAGCCATTTCTATCACGCACGATATGGCATCAGCCCGCAAAATCGCTGACGAAGTCGCAATGCTTTATGAAGGCCGGATCATCTGGTCAGGCCCGCCAGACGCGATCGACCACTCAGGCAATCCAATGGTTGACCAGTTTGTCAACGGGCGCGCTGATGGACCGATTAAAATGCAATTGCGCGCGACCTAGTTTTTCTTTTCTTTGACTAACACTTGCGGGCGTGTGCGTTGCGCTTCGGAAAACAGCGAAAAGGTCTTATTCACGTAATTGGACACATCGAGGATGCTGTCGATAAAGGACTCCAGTTCCGGCGTCATTTCCTGTTCAACCAAGCGCACGCGCGCGGCAGGATTTTCCGTCTCGAAATGGACGTAAAACCATGGCGCGCCCCTTTTCAGAACCAGCGGTTGGGAAATATCCCACCATTCAAAACCCCAGCTCAATGGGCGCGGCCAGAGATGTACTGGATACCGACCGCCCATTTGAACGCCAGGCGGCGGGGTTGCTGAATAATGAAGATAAGGCGATGTCTGAACGACGAAACACGGATCATCTGACACGAAAACATAAGGTGCAAGAATCTGGATGATCGGGCGAGACGGATCACGCCACTCCGCTGGCGGATGAAGCATCACCAAATCACGCAGGCCCGACCCGCGCATACCGCTCTGCTCTCCTTGACCATCAACAAGTTTCAGCTGACCGTCCGGTTGGCGCTCAAACCGCAATGTTAAATCAACCGGACACGGAATGACGAAATGACGGCGGTCGAAATCAATGGCCGCCGGACAATATTGCACCGACTTTGCCGACGGCGCCTTTCGGTCCGACCGGGAAAATGGCGCTGGCGCGGACCAGATCAGGCCCGCTTTTTTTGTACGGACGGTCCAGCCGACGGTCACGGTTCGTTTTTTGCCGCGCGTCTCCGCCCCGTCCATTGCGCGATCGTTGGCAAAGTCATCATCCCAACTCATCTCGCTACTCCCACTCAATTGTTCCTGGCGGTTTTGACGTAATGTCATATACCACGCGATTGACGCCCCGCACTTCGTTGATGATCCGTGTCGCACACCGTCCCAAAAAGTCATGGGGGAACGGATAATAATCAGCCGTCATACCGTCGGTCGATGTCACGGCACGCAACGCCAAAACCCGCTCATAAGTTCTTTCGTCGCCCATAACGCCGACAGTATTGACCGGTAACAATACTGCAAAAGCCTACCAAATTTTATCATAAAGACCGGCTTTTCGTATTTCATCCAGATAAATCGCATCCGCAAGGCGCAGCGTGTCAGCGTTTTCTTTTGTGACGGCCCCCGGCATTCTGATCGCTAATCCCGGACCTGGAAACGGGTGACGCCCGACAAATGCCTCCGGCAACCCGAGTTCTCGCCCCAAGTCACGCACTTCATCCTTGAATAGTTCACGCAACGGTTCCACAAGCTCTAGGTTCATCCGGTCTGGCAATCCGCCGACATTGTGGTGCGATTTAATTGTGACAGATGGACCGCCATCAAAAGAAACGCTCTCAATGACATCAGGGTACAACGTGCCCTGAGCCAGAAACGCGGCGTTCTCTATTTTTCCTGCTTCCGCTTCGAAGACGTCAATAAACGTCGCGCCGATGATTTTTCGCTTTCGCTCCGGGTCATCGACATTGGACAGATTTTTCAGGAAAAGATCTTCTGCGTCCACATGTATCAGGGGAATGTTATAGTGATCGCGGAACAGGCGAACGACCTCGTCCCCCTCCCCCAGCCGCATTAATCCTGTATCCACAAATACGCAGGTTAGTTGCTCGGCTATCGCCTCATGTAACAATACGGCGACGACTGACGAATCAACGCCGCCCGATAGCCCACAGATCACTCGTCCGTCACCAACCTGGGAGCGGATACGATCGATTGCTTCTTGTCGAAACGACGCCATCGTCCAATCGCCGGATAGCCCGGCAATGTTCCCGGTGAAATTTCTGAGGAGCGCAGCGCCATCCGGCGTATGCATGACTTCCGGGTGAAATTGGACGCCGTAAATCCTGCGCTCTTCGTCAGCGATGGCTGCAAATGGCGCTTGTTCTGTTTGTGCGATTACAGCAAATCCATCCGGAATCTGATCAACGCGGTCGCCATGGCTCATCCAGACCTGGTACCTCTCGCCAGGCCGCCATACGCCATCAAATAACGGTGAGGATGAAACAACCTGCACTTCGGCACGGCCAAATTCCCGATGGTCGGTAGGCGCCACCGCGCCTCCCAGCTGAGCGCAAATGGTTTGCTCGCCATAACAGATCCCCAAAACAGGGACGCCAAATGCGAAAATTTCGGGAGCGGCCCGAGGGGACGTTTCATTTTTAACGCTTGCGGGCCCCCCGGAGAGAATAATCGCACGAGGCCCGAATTCAGTCAGGAAAGCGCCATCGACGCGGTTAAACGGATGAATTTCACAGTAAACGCCGGATTCGCGTAAGCGGCGCGCGATGAGCTGCGTCACCTGACTGCCGAAATCGACAATAAGGACATTTTCGTGTTTAGCGTTTTCAGAGGTTATCATCTGCTTTGTCTATAGGGTTCGTTCGAGAGTCGCGACAAAAAAACCATCCGTTCGAAAGAGATCTGGCGCCAGTCGCAACGCACCGTCATTCGTTTGGCATTTCCCAAGGAGTTCGAGCGGATCATCCCGTAACAGACCGCTCGCCGTTAGATGGTCCGCGACTTTCGTTTGTGCGAATTCCGGTCGCTCTTGGAGAAACGCCGCCAGCCGGTCTTCATTTTCTTCCATAAAGACGGAACATGTAACCCAGACGATACGCCCGCCTGGCTTGACGAATTTTACCGCCTCTTGAAGGACCAGGTCCTGTTCGGCAATCCGGCGTTCCAACTGTTTCTGCGTCAATCGCCATTTCGTATCCGGATGGCGTCGCCACGTGCCGGACCCTGTGCAGGGGGCGTCCACAAAAACGACGTCCATGTTCTGACGCAGGTCCGCCAGACAGTCGTCGTCCCGGCCCGCTTTGGACCTGATTTGCAGGTTTTTGACGCCAGCCCGCTTGGCGCGGGCGTAAAGGGGGCGCAATCGCCTAGGATCAATATCATACGCGTAAAGTTGGCCGGTATTTTCCATCTGTGCGGCCAACGCGAGGGACTTTCCGCCGCCGCCAGCGCAAAAATCCAACACTTGCGCGCCTTTAATCGCTCCTGCCGCGGCCGCTGCAATTTGACTTCCGAGATCCTGGACCTCAACCCACCCCTTGTTGAAAGCGGGGATGACCGTGACCGCCGGCGCCCGCTCTTTCGGGTCGGGAGCAGCGATACGGGCGGCGGTCGCCAGAATTGGCGCCGGCGCCGCCCGCACTGGCTTTAATGCTGCGAGCGTTTTTTCTTGACTGGATTTCAGCGTATTCAACCGCAAATCAATATCGGCCCGCGCGCATAGGGCGTCCGCGGCTTTGCGCGCCCGGTCTGCACCGAAAGCACGCCTGAACATGTCAACTGTCCAATCCGGAACATCGAGTTCTGCGCACTCACTAGAATCGCGAAGTGCGGTTACTTCCGAATCTGTTAGAGCACCGGGCCCATGCGGTTCGATCGCGGCGGCCGAAAGTTCTTCCGGCGAAACGCCCCAAAGCCGCGCAAGTCCATGGAGAACGAGGCCACGCGGATCATCACCATTCGCAAATCGCGCTAAGGAATTCCGCTTACGGAGAACATCCAGGCAAATACCGGAAATAAAGGCGCGGTCTTTGGCGCCGGCAATCCGGTGTTGGCGCGCCCAATCCGCGATCGCAATCTTCAAGGGAATGCGGCGGGTTTGGAAATCTTCAAGAATTTCAATTGCAGCACTAATTCGACCGGCCAGTTGCATGGAGGCGTTGAGCTTTCTTGTTTTTTGTCAGGCGCTTGGGATCAGTGCTGTTTTGCGTCGCCTCAATATTCAGCGCTTTTGCACGTCATTGACTAATTCGGCATCGGATAATTCGGCGCCTCCCGCGTGATCGCCACATCATGCACGTGGCTTTCTCGCAGACCCGCATTCGTGATTTTGACAAATTTTGCCCGCGCCTGCATCTCCGAAATCGTGGGGGCGCCCACATACCCCATTGATGCGCGTACGCCGCCGACCAGCTGATGCAAGATGGGGCCAATTGGGCCCTTATGCGGTACGCGCCCCTCTATGCCTTCGGGAACAAGTTTCATCTGTTCTTTAACGTCCGCCTGAAAATAGCGATCGGCCGAACCGCGGGACATCGCAGTGATTGACCCCATTCCGCGATAGGATTTGTAAGAACGTCCTTGATATAGAAACACCTCGCCTGGCGCCTCGTCAGTGCCGGCGAGCAACGACCCGATCATGACACAATCGGCGCCAGCGGCGAGCGCCTTGGCCATATCGCCGGAAAATTTGATCCCACCATCGGCGATAACAGGAACATCAGCCTCACGACCCGCCCGCGCCGCGTCAGAGACAGCGGTAAGCTGCGGCACGCCGACACCGGCGACAATCCGTGTCGTACAAATCGAGCCCGGGCCAATCCCCACTTTTATGGCGTCTGCACCCGCATCAATCAGCTCTTTAGACGCGTCATACGTCGCAACGTTGCCGGCGATGACCTGCGCCGCGTTGGACATGCGTTTGATACGCGCGACCTGTTCAACGACCTTCGAGGAATGGCCGTGGGCGGTATCGATAACCACAACATCACACCCAGCATCAATTAACGCCTCGACACGTGAAAATCCTTCATCGCCGACGGTGGACGCTGCGGCGACCAGAAGTCGTCCTTCGACATCTTTGGCGGCGTCTGGATATGCGCGCGCTTTCTCCATATCTTTGACTGTAATCAGGCCAACGCAGCGATAGTCGTCGTCCACGACGATGACTCTTTCAATACGATGGCGATGAACAAGTCGCGTTACTTCATCTCTCGTGACACCCGGGCGAACTGTAACGAGTTTTTCCTTTGTCATCAGCTCGCTGATTTTCTGCTCGGGATTATCGGCGAAACGCATGTCGCGGTTGGTCAACACGCCAACAAGTTTCCCAACGCCGTTGGAATCCGGATTTTCAACAACTGGAAATCCGGAGATGCGTCGCTCATCCATAATGGCCCGCGCTTCCGCCAGAGTGGCGTCTGGCGGCAAGGTTAGGGGATTGACGACCATCCCGCTTTCAAAACGCTTGACCCGGCGGACATGCTCAGCCTGTTCCTCGGTCGATAAATTTCTATGCAGCACGCCGATCCCCCCATGCTGCGCCATACCGATCGCCATATCCGCTTCGGTGACGGTGTCCATCGCCGACGCCATAACCGGAATATTCAGGGATACTGATTTAGTCAGACGCGTGCGCACACTGACTGCTGACGGCATGACTTCCGATGGCCCGGGTTCCAACAATACGTCATCAAATGTGAGGGCTTCGCGAATTTGCATCTTAATCTCCATCAATACCGCGATGGTATGAAAAACGGCGTCGCTTGTTGGATGCGATAGATCTCGGCGACACGCGCTTCATCGTTTCGAATATCTTCGGCGGCTTGCGTCATTCGCCCGCCACGACCCAGCATCTGATCGGCAATTGCAACCATTCGCGTATTTGGGAAGGCCGTTGGCGACGCCATCTGTAACGCAGTGGCGATCGCGCCCTCATCAGTATTCGGATTGTGGAGGCACGCGGCGATATACGCTGTTGCGGTGGATCGGCTCATCCCGGCCCAACAATGGACCAGTATCGCTTCGTCCGGATTCCAGTGTTCGAGAAAAGAGACAATTTCTGAAACTTGGTCTCTGTCCGGCGCGCGCCGATCTTCCATATCCTCGACAATATCGTGAATTTCAACTTTGAAATGTGTTTCATTGGCATGCGTCTCAAATGCCGGAAATTCCGAACCCGGCGACAAGAGGCTGATTATCCGTTCCGGGTTCGCTTCTTTGGCCGCATCATGAACGTCTCTGAGTGATGAAATCCATATTTTCATCCGACCGATTGCTCCCCTTCCCGCATATCGCCGCCTGTAAACCGCCCAATAATCGCATCGCCGGGACACGCGATATCCAACGCGATCGCGGCGCCGATAGCAAAACCCATTCGCTCGTGCGGTGACTTGCCCGAACGGGCCGCTACAAAATCAGCACCGAGCGCATAATCTACGCCAGAGCCGCAGGCCCAAAGCCGGCCTGCCGGCACTTCGGAAAGCGCCAGTTGATTGTCGAAATCCCAAATCCGGCCGGACTTGTGCGCGATTATCCCGTCCACACCATAGGACAGACTTGTGTCGCCGCTTTTTTGTTGGCCAAGACCGTAGTCGTCGAAAGTCTTTCGCAGGAATTGAAAAACATCGAGGATATCCCCGGCTCTCGGGAAGGATTCCCCGGCAAGCCGCAAAAACAGTTCATATACGCTCTCATTGCCTGATAATCCGATAGCCCACTCATCAAAAGTCAGCCATTTGGATATCGGCGACGGCGCCGGCGTATCGCCGATAGTCGCCCGGTCATTGCACCCTAACCACAATTCGTTGGCTTCCTGATCAAACAGCGCACACAAAATAGTCATGAAAGCCGCCCCTTAAATCCCTTCGCGACCACATATTTCTCCGATGACTGAGCCCGGCTGGCTTTCGGTTTTGCGTGCTTGACCAATTCAAAATTGGCTTTGAGCTTCTCCAGGAGTTCTCCTTCAGCGCCGCCTGAAAACACCTTCGCGACAAATACCCCGCCTGGAGACAAAACCTCCATGGCGAAATCGAGCGCAACTTCTGCAAGCGCAATAATGCGCAAATGATCGGTTGACCGGTGACCGGTCGTCGGCGCCGCCATGTCCGACAAAACAACATTCGCCGGGCCGCCGATGGAGTCGCGAAGTCTTGCCGCCGCCGATGCATCCAGAAAATCCAGCTCCAGTATCTCGGCGCCAGCGATGGGCGCGGTGTTCAGATAATCGATCCCGATAACGCGGCCCCGCGTCCCAACGGCTTTTACAGCGACTTGCGTCCACCCTCCGGGCGCACAGCCAAGGTCAGCGACGATGTCGCCCGGTTTCAGGATTGCAAATTTCTCATCCAGTTCGATCAATTTAAAGGCGGCTCGCGATCGCCAGCCCTCCGCCTTGGCGCGCGCGACATAGGGATCATTGAGCTGGCGTTTTAACCAGAGGGTCGAGGAATATGCTCTGTGCTTTGCTGTTTTGACATGAACATTGAGATCGCGGGGCGTGGATTCCCCTTTGGCGGTCTCTTTGTCCTGACGGCCGCGCTTTTCCGGCACACGGCCGAGGGCCGTTGTCTCAATCCCGCCTCGGCGGGTCTTCTTCGGCCGTTTTGGCGGCTTACCCGAAGTTTTTCGCCGTTCCATGGGTTTTCATAGCCAAGTCGTCGGCGTGCGCAAGAGCTTTCCTTCAAGTAATTGCTGCAATAGCGATATTGCAGCGCGGCTTGATCATCGCTGCAACTGCCGCCAAGGCTGATCAGGCGTGACGACATCAAGAAGGAGGACGTCATGGAAGGTCTCGTTCCAGTACTTATCAATCTCGTTATCGGGGCGGTTGGCGGCAATCTCGCCGGCATGGCGCTTAGCGCCAAAAGCCTCGGCGTATTGTGGAATTCGGTTGTCGGCGTTCTTGGCGGCGGTCTTGGGTTCTTTCTGCTCGGTGTGATTGGCGCTGGCGGCGGATCCATCATTTGGCAAATCATCGCGGCGTTCGTGGGCGGCGCTGTTTTGCTGTTCGTCGTGAGCATGTTCAAAAAAACCTGAAGGCCATTTGCAGAGTTCCACCTAAACCCTTAGGACACGCGGGTGGGGAGTTGTCCCGCCCGCGGTTGCGCGCGCGGGTCTATTGGAAGGTGGAATAATCATGTCACTGATGGATACGCTTGCGAGCGTCGTAACATCACAAATCGCCAGCGAAGCGGCGAAAAAAACGGGAATGAATGAAGGGCTGGCGGCTCAGCTGATGCCGATGGCGGTCGCCGCCATGATGGGCGGATTGAAAAAGAATACGTCCAACCCGCAAGGGGCGCAGGCGTTAGCCAGCGCCCTGGATAATCACGACGGCAGCCTTTTGAGCAATCTGTCGCAACTCTCGTCTGACGGGGTGATGGCCGATGGGCAAAAGATCCTTGGTCACATTCTTGGCGGCAAACAGGCGCAAACGGAAAAGGCGCTGGCCAAAACGGCTGGCGTTGACGTCGGTCAAGTCGGCAGCCTGATGGCGATGGCGGCGCCCGCATTGCTGGCGGCCCTCGGCAAAGCCAAACGCGATGACGGGCTCGACGCCGCCGGCCTTGCCGGTCTCGTGACGCAAGAAGGCGTGCGCGCACAACAGGCGGCGCCAAATGAACTTGGGGGCTTGATGCAGTTTCTTGATCAAGACGGCGATGGCGATTTCAAAGACGATCTTCTGGAAACCGCTGGCAAAAAACTCTTCGGTTCGCTCTTTGGCGGACGAAACTAAGTAAGGAAAGGAACACGCAATGCTATTTAAGTTCGCTAAGGAAGCCGGCGAAAAGTTTCGCGAGGGCATCGCGAATGCAGCTGACGGCATTAAGGACCGCATTCAGGGCCATAAGACCGAGGTCAACGACCTGCATGTTGAAGAAAATGACGGCAAAGTCGTTCTGAAGGGCAAAGCGAAAAATCAGGCGGAGGCGGAGAAAGCGATTATCGCCGCCGGCAACACGCCTGGGATTGGCGAAGTGGAATCGCATATTGAAATCGAAGAAACGGCGCCGGAAGCGACGTTTTACACGGTCGCGAGCGGCGACACCTTATCCAAAATCGCCAAAGAGCATTATGGCGACGCGATGAAATATCCAGTGATCTTTGAGGCGAATAAGCCGATGCTGAGCGATCCGGATAAGATTTATCCGGGCCAGGTCCTGCGTATTCCGCCTCAGGAATAATCGCCAAAAAAATGAGAACAATTTTGCCGGCGGGCTTTAAGTCCCGCCGGCGTTTTTATTCCGGGCTAAACCAGATCGGCGAAGTCCAGGCCAACTCATTAATAATCTCCGGTGACTCCATCGTGCAACCGGGCGGCCGGGTCCCTGGGTCAAGCGCCTCGCATTGGGCCGTGCTCCAGCGCTGTGTCGGTGTCTCCACAACGCGCATATAGTAGTAGGCCCGCGTCGACGGATCAAAATGCGGATCATCATAAACAGCGCACAATGTCTCTGCGCCCTCATCCGTCGGCGCTTCGGCCACATCAATGACCTTAAAACGTTTGTCACCCTGGTCATCAATCCAGCCCTTGATGATCTGCAACGTCTGGAGCGGATTTGCAGATTCGTGGCGATCCCTTTCGGCTTGGGCGAGAAACCGGATCGATCCCTGATCGCCGATCAGTTTCGCGCCCATCGGAACGCCTTGCGAGTAGGCTTTGTTGAGCCAGTTTTCGTCTGAACACAGATCGGTCTTATATCGACCAGCGAAAAACCGTGGTGCGATCCGGGCGCCGGAAGTGCCAAAAGTCTCCCGGCGTTTCATGCTATGAAAAAGCGCGTCCCGGGAATTTTCCACCGCCCAGACACCAGCGAGCCCGCCGGGACTTGCCTCGCGCCGATTAAATCGACCAAGCGCTGCATTGCCAAGCCGGCCATCTAGCTTAGTTTCATATGCGATATGGCCCGACCAGGACGCCTCGTCAGTATATCCAGCAGCGCTAATATGGGTGTCAGTGCTTCCAATTATCCCGAACTCAAAAGGATTGATGCTATACTGACTTTCCTCGCGCATGCCCTCCAGCAATGCGCCGCGAACATAATCGCGTGAAGACAAGCAGAACCCTTTATATAGATTGTCCGTCGGGTCGAGATCTTTTTCCGCACACTCCCGCGTATTGACGTTGTCGATGCGCGGCAGATATCCGGTCATATTGATCGCTTTCGCCGGTTTCCCGAGCTGGCGCAGGGCTTCAATATCGCAGTATTCATCTGTATCGCCGAGTATATCAGTCATACCATTGATACACTCTGAAGCACCCTTGTGTTGGGTGATCTCCACCAGGCGGTCAAAACTCTGGCGCATCTGCCGATAAGCGTTCCGGGACTCTTCAGAAAACCCAAGCGTCGTATCCGGATTGAATGCATTGCCGCCGGAGATGTTGGAATTGTGTGGAATAGAAATCGCATCGCAAGCGTCGATACCCAGCCGGCACTCAGTCTCTAGCTTGGCTAAAAGGTCTTCCGTTCGCGGCTGATCGATCGCATTGCCGGGCCGCTCCGGAACCGACGCATTGCGAAAAATCGTATTCCGATGCAGATGCATGCTGTTAAGGCTGCGGGTGTATTCGTAGCCGACAAAGCTCGTGAACTGGCAACTTGAAGACTTGTCATAAGCCGCTTCCGCCGCATCAATCACCTCCTGCCAGACAATACGTAATGCTTCCAGGCAGTCAGCGTCTTTCTCTCCGCATACCTCTCTGTTCCGCCGCGGTTTGGCAAGCGCGCCGGAAATAGAAAATACACGCACGCCCATTTCGCCCCCGGCGCGAAACGTCTCGCAGGATTTTGTCGCATAGCCCGGAAATGCGCCTTCCTGACGGCAGATATAGCCGGCGCCGAGCGAGCCCGCATGATCTGTTACAGCCGCAAAATCGATGGGGCGTTCAAGCGCCACCTGAAACGGTTCGCCCCCATCAGGAACGGGAAAATCGATCGGCTCGCCCTGCGCGAAGCGATAGGCGTCAGGCGGAAACGTCCGCGTACCATCTGGGTACGCATCAACAGATAATGCCGTGTGAATATGAAGGTCGCCAAAATATGCTTTTTTGAGCGGATATTGCCGAGCGCAAGGCGCACGGTCTTCTGTTCGTTCAAAAGGCGCGTCGAAACCGATGGCGTATTTTTCC
>JBCDAD010000016.1:0-31591 GCA_039186325.1 Pseudomonadota bacterium
CAATCCGTTTTCGCCGGGCCAGGGGTTTTTGCGCCTGCGCCAGGACGGCGCCGACACGGTGCTCGACTTCGACTTCAATGGCGGTGGCGACAGTTGGATCGAAAAAATCCGCTTCCAGAATACAACCGCTACGAGCTTTACCGCTAACACTGCGCCCGGCTTTGATCCGGTCACCCCGGATTCTAATGATGCGCCGCAAATTGGCGGTGATCTGGACATTACTGTTCAGCGCAACGCTAGCGTCGTCATCACGAGCGATGACTTGATCGAAAACGACCAAGATGACTTCGGCGCTGCGTTAAACTGGTCGGCCTCAAACGTGACCAATGGCTTCCTGGCGCTCTCAAGCGTGCCAGGCGTCCCCATTTTGAGTTTCAATAATACCGATCTCGAAGCTGGCAATGTGCTGTTCGTCCATGACGGTTCGGCGTCATCCAGCGGCGGATTCGACGTCGTTCTGACCGATGACGAAGGCGCGGGGTCAGGGGTTTCCACTGTACAGGCTACCGTCAATTCGGCGCCGACGGTCACAGGGCTTCCGAGTGATTTCATTGTCACGGAGAATACGGCCTCAGATATCGACCTCTCCACGGCGACTTTCGCTGATATTAACGGGGACACGCTCACGGTGACGCTTTCCGCAAGCTCCGGAACGTTCTCTGCGCCCGCTGACGGGTCCGGCGTCGGTGGCGGCGTCATGGAAACACTCGTCAATGCAACGACGATTACTCTCGCCGGCTCCGCCGCCGACATCAATAGCTATCTCGATACGGCATCAAACATTCAGTATACGGGTACGTTAAACGCCATCGGCGAAAATACAGCGAACGTTGCGATCAACGTCAGCGACGGATTTGTAAATCCTCAACTCGCCGTCATCAGCATCGATATCGCGGAGGCGCCGTCTCTTGTCGTCACGACACAATCGGATGTCGTGGACGAATTTGACGGCGAAACCTCTCTGCGTGAGGCGATCGCCCATGTGAATTCTGGCGCGCTTTCAGGCACGATAACTTTTGCGTCCGGATCAGGCGAAGCGTTTGAAAATGGCGGGACGGTCACGCTTTCCATGGGACAGCTCACCGCCACAACAGGCGTGACGATCAATGGCGATGTGGATGGCGATGGAACGCCGGATATCACAATAGACGCCGACGGATCGGGCCGGGTTATTCAGTATACCGTTGGCGGAATAAGCACGTTGAATGGCGTGACCATCACGGGTGCGAATACAAATGTGGATGGCGGCGGCGTTACAGTGGATTCCGGCGCTCTGACGCTCACGATCACAGACACCGTCATTACAGGGAACAGCGGCGGCGCTGGCGCAGGGATCTGGAGCGGTGGAACCCTGACCGTCATCAATTCGACGATCTCAAACAACACATCGACCGTGACGAGTGGCGGCGGCGTGCGCATCAATAGCGGATCGGCCAATTTTGACGGCGTCACAATTGACGGGAATCAGTCCGCCGGCCTCGCTGGTGGGTTGATGGCGGCTGGCGGCGCGACCGTTGATATCGTCGATAGCGTATTTTCAGGCAATAGCGGGACCTTCGGTGGCGCAATCTGGAATACCGGCGCCACGCTTAATGTCGGCAATACGCTGATCAGCGCGAACACAGCGACGAACAATGGCGGCGGCCTTGCCAATGACGGGACGTCGACATTCGTGAACACGACTTTCGTTGGCAACTCGGCTGGTATGCTCGGCGGCGCGATTTCCAGCGGTCCGCACACGCTCAATTTATTTAATCATACGATAACAGGAAACACCGCTGGCGTCGCAGGCGGCGGCTATCAGTTCAACGGCGCCGGGTCGAATTACAACATTGTGAACGGGATTATTTCCAGCAATTTTGCTAATGGGAATCCGTCAGAATCGGACACGAATGACGGTCAAGTGCTCCTTGGCGGGAATATTTTCGGAACCAATGTTTATGACGGCGCGACGATCATCGGGACCACGACGCTCGCCGATATATTTACAAGCGTCGGTAATAATCCGGATACGGGCGTTCAGTCCGGATTGCTTGCGTCGAATGGCGGACCGATTGACACTGTGTTGATCAAAGCCGGGGGCGATGCGCAAAATGCTGGCGACGACGCCCAACTGCCGACAGACGCCCTTGATCTCGACGGCAATGCGAACACCGCCGAAGCACTCCCTGTTGACGCCCGCGGCGAGACCCGCGTCAACAAGGGCGCGCTTGATCTCGGCGCCGTGGAATTAGTGAATACGCCCCCCGATGCGCGCGACGATCTGTTCTCCGTTTTTGACGCAGGGACAATCAGCAATGAAAACCTATTCGCCAATAATAATCTGGGCGTGGACAGCGACCCTGATATGGACGCCTTTACCATTACGGAAGTCAACGGCTCAACGACCAATGTCGGCGAGCAGTTTACGCTGACGTCGGGGGCGCTCTTGGATGTCGCCAGCGATGGCGGGTTTGTTTATGACCCCAACGGACAATTCGATGAATTGGACGATGGCGAAAGCGATACGGATAGTTTTACCTACACGATTGATGACGGTTTTGGCGGTACCGATACAGCGATCGTCCTGATCACTATTGACGGTTTGAATAACGCCCCGACTGCTGATGCGGATGCCGGCGCAGTCAATGAAGATGGGCCAGCGATCGTGATAAATGTCATCGCCAATGACGATGACGTGGACGTTGAAACGTTGTCAATCGCGTCATTTGATACGTCGGGGACAACAGGATCCGTCATCCAAACGCCGGCGAGCACGACGTCCTTTACTTATAATCCCAACGGACAGTTCGAGGCGTTGGGTCAAGGCCAAACCACAACCGATACATTCACCTATATCGCGACCGATGGCGACGCGAATTCTAACGCCGCCTTGGTGACCGTGACGATCACCGGCGTGAATGACGGACCGGATGCGCTCGATGACGCCTTCACTGGATCGGAAGACGACTTGACGATTACCGGGAACGTGTTGGCCGGCAATGGGTCGGGCGCCGATAGCGATATCGACAATGGCGATGCGATTACCGTAACGGCGATCAATGGATCATCTGTCAATCTCGGCGAAACCTTTGTTCTGGCGTCAGGGGCTGAGGTTATTCTCAACGCGGATGGTTCTTTTGACTATGATCCAAACGGCGCTTTTGACGATCTCTCTGCTGGAGAAACGGGATCGGATAGCTTCACCTATCAAATTACGGATAACTTTGGCGCTACGGACACTGCAACGGTCGGGTTCACCATCAACGGCGTCAACGACGCGCCCGTTATCTCCTTCCTCGCTGGCGACCAGCTTACGCTGAACGAAGGCGATCCCGCCGCGGTTATCGACCAGGCGATGGCGGCCAGTTTAGCCGATGTGGACTCCGCTGATTTTGACGGCGGCGCGGTGACTGTTGCGATTACGTCCGGCGGTGAAGCGAGCGAGGATGTGCTCAGTGTCCGGAATCAGGGTATGAGCAGTGGCCAAATAGGCGTATCCGGAAACACGGTTTTATTTGGCGGCGTCGCCATCGGTTTACTTGCCGGCGGTGCGGGCGGTGTGGCGCTCGCGATTTCGCTCACGGCGAATGCGGATGATGCTGCGGTTTCAGCGCTCCTTCAGAACATCACCTATGTGAATACAAATGGTGACGATCCGCTTGGCGGGGTGCGTGAAATAGACATCACGGTCGACGATGGAGATGGCGGCTCATCGAGCCAAACCGTCATGGTCGGCGTTGATCTGGCGGCGGTGAATGACGCACCGGAAATCGGTTTGCCGACAACACCCGACACCAATGAAGACACCGATCTCGTCTTTTCGGCATCGGGCGGAAATCCGATCCAGATCGCCGATGCCGATGCGGGTAATGCCGTTATCGACGTCACATTGTCCGTAAGCGCCGGCGTCCTCACCGTGGCGCCCGGCAGCGGCGCGTCGGTTACTGACGGTGGGACCGGCGCGGTTTCCCTTTCGGGGACACTGGCGCAAGTCAACGCCGCCCTGGACGGGCTCGCCTTTTCGCCAGTCGCAGACGCTAGCGGCGATGTTACGCTGACCGTGACGGCGAATGATAATGGCGCGGCGGGCGGCGGTGGCGCCAAAAGCGATACGGAATCGGTGACAATCGCGATTAACCCGGTTAACGACGGTCCGACGGCGCGTGACGATAGTGCGGGAACGGATGAAGACTCCGTCGTCAGCGGCAATCTATTTATAGATAACGGCGCAGGCGCGGACAGCGATATCGATAGCGCAAGTTTGAACGTCGGCGCGGTTAACGGTCAGGCGGGCAATGTCGGCGCGCCGATTACTCTCGCCTCGGGCGCGTTGTTGACGGTTTTTAGCAATGGCGATTTTTCCTATGACCCAAATGGCGCGTTTGAAACGTTGAATGACGGGGACTCAGCGGTTGAGACATTTACCTATCTTCTCGAGGATGGGGATGGCGGCGCGGATATGGCGAGCGTGACGATTGCTGTTGACGGCGTTACGGATAATCTCAATTTAACTGGTACGCCCGGCAATGACGTTTTGGTCGGCGGCGTGGGTGACGACACTATCGATGGATTGGCGAGCAACGATATTGCCAACGGTCTAGATGGCGCCGACAGCTTGATCGGCGGCGCAGGGAATGACACGTTAAAAGGCGCCGGCGGTGGCGACGTCCTTGAGGGCGGCGACGGCGCGGATAGCCTGGAAGGGGGAGCGGGCGTTGATACGCTCCGCGGTGAGGCCGGAAATGATACACTTATTGGCGACGCTGGTAATGATGCTCTGTATGGCGGCGCTGAAAATGACTCGATCATGGGCGGCGACGGCGTTGACAATATTAAGGGCGCCGGCGGCGCAGATACATTGCTCGGTGGCAATGACGGTGACGCCGTCAATGGCGGGTCTGGCGGCGACTTCATAAAGGGCGCCGGCGGTGATGACATCATCATCGGCCTTGATGGCGATGATCTACTTTCGGGCGGTGCGGGAGAGGACACAATGGTCGGCGGCGCCGGGAGTGATATTTTCCTCTTTGCGCCCGGAGACGGCCAGGACGTCATCAACGATTTTCAGAACGGCGCCGACGTAATCAATCTCGCCTTGCTTGGCTCTGCATTTGATAGCTTCAACGAAATATTGGCTGCTTCAAGCGATCAGAGCGGCGACGTTGTGATCAGTTTTGGCGGTGGCGATCAGCTGACCTTGCTCAATTACATCAAATCTGATTTATCCGCCGAAGACTTTGGATTGTAGCGAACCCAACCCTTTTGAGCGCAGCCGCAAACACTTGAATAAATGGCTGCAGCAAAGGGGTCAGGTCAGTCATGTCTTTCCCCCCTAAAAGTGGGCCAGAATTTTCATTGATTTCAAAACAAGGTGATAGTTTTCGATGGCTCGTAAACGTTTCAAGGACGAAGATATCCTGAACCTGCTTCGGTAGATTTCCTGCGCAAGCTGATCGAAGTCGTTCCTTACAAAGTCCATACGGTCTTAACTGATAATGGAACACATTTCACCGATCCGAAGGGCGAGAGCTGGACCGTCGCTGAGATCAAGGACATGCTGGCTCGTAAGGAGATCTTCCGCTGTCACTCATTCGATCTGGCTTGCGCACAGAACGATATTAATCATCGATTGACCAAACCAAATCATCCCTGGACAAATGGCCAGTCGAACGAATGAACCGGACCCTAAAAGAAGCGACGGTCAAGCGGTATTATTATTCAACGCATGATCAGTTGCGAGAACACCTCGCCGCCTTCGTCAACGCACCACTACGCCAAGCGTCTCAAAACCCTGAAGGGCCTGACGCCGCAAGAATTCATCGTCAAATGCTGGACCAAAGAACCGAAACGCTTCACCGTCAATCCAAACCATCACTCCGCGGGACTAAACATCTAGCATTTATCACGCGCAATTTCGCAAAGAATTTTATTGGGCTGCTTGCCGCACTCTTTGTTCGAAATTGAGACAAGAATAAAACCACAATCCACAAGATGGGTTATATGATGGAAATTTTTCCACACAAAATTCCACACTTAGAAGAGTGGAATTAGAAGTGCTCGCAATATCAGTAGGTTAGGGGAATTTCGACATTTCTGTAAATCTGGCCGCTTAGCGTACGTTGGTTCGAATCCAACCCCCGCCACAATTCACCAAGGCTTTGTAATTGATTATAATTAGCTCAATTCCGATCAAAATCAGAAAGCGCTGAACAGCTTATCGCTAACCGGAGCCGCGCTGCTCGCGCGTCCAATACGAGACGCAAGGAATTTTCGATCGATCGCAACGGTCAGCGTATCGCTTGGCGATCTCCGTGACTTCTTCGAGCAGGCCCGCTTCCAATGTGATTGGATCGAGTCCCAAGCCCAACAGACGCTGGTTTTCGACATTCAATTCGTTTTCCGCCGCTTCATTGCGCGGGTTGTTCACATATTCGACTGCGCCGCCCGTCTTGTCGGCGATGAGTTGAGCTAAATCACGAACGCGGTGGGTTTCAGTCATTTGATTGAGGATGCGTACGCGCTCGCCGCTTTGAGGCGGGCTTTCGATCGCCAATTCAATACATCGCACGGTGTCTTGAATATGGATGAAGGCGCGCGTTTGACCGCCGGTGCCGTGAACGGTCATTGGATATCCGACAGCGGTTTGCATTAAAAACCGATTGAGAACGGTTCCATAGTCGCCGTCATAATCGAAGCGATTGATAAGGCGTTCATCGCGCTTCGTTTCGGCGGTCTGCGTCCCCCAAACGATGCCCTGATGAAGATCGGTGACCTTTAATTTGTCGTTCTTATTATAAAACGCAAAGAGCAGCTGATCCTGCGTTTTTGTCATATGGTAGATCGATCCCGGATTGGCCGGATAGAGAATCTCCTGTGTAATCTCTTCGCCTGTCTCTGTTTCCACTTTCACCGGCAAGTATCCTTCGGGGATTTTCATCCCTGCCGTACCGTAGCCGTAAACGCCCATGGTGCCGAGATGGACCAGATGCGGATCCACGCCAGACTCGACGATTGCGGCCAGAACGTTATTTGTCGCGTTCAGGTTGTTATCGACCGTATACCGCTTATGGAACGACGATTTCATGGAGTAGGGGGCCGCGCGTTGTTCCGCAAAATGAATAATCGCTTCAGGCTGAAAGTCTTGGATCAGATTGAGCAAACGTGCGTAGTTTTTCGCCACATTGATATTCTCAAATACAATCTGTCGGCCAGAAACCTCTTTCCAAGCTGCTAGACGTTCCGAAATTGGTCGAATGGGGGTCAGCGATTCAACTTCCAGCTCGATGTCGATTTTGCGCCGTGACAGATCATCAACGATGATGACGTCATGACCGACATTGGAAAGATGCAATGCTGTCGGCCAGCCGCAAAATCCGTCCCCGCCAAGCACCAAGACTTTCATGATCCTCTACTCCAGCTCATCCGCGTTTCGCACCGGTCGGCCGGTAACCCGCTTCGTTTTCAATGCATTAGCGTTCTATCGCGGCTCCATAGCGGCGCCAAGCGCCACGCTCGCCGCCCGTAAGCGACGTCGCTGACAAGAACGCCTCGGCATCCTTAATCAAATTTCGTAGTCGCAACAACAATGGCGCGCGATGCATTTGTTGGCAGATCGGATTTCGGAATTCAATTCGGCCTGTGGTGGTTGGCTAGTGGAACGCAATATTGTGCGCGCCGCGCCAGAATTTTCCCGGCTCGATAGCTGTTGTCTCGGCGTTCGGCGGGGGATCATCGGAATTGCTCCGTAGGCTGTATGCCGTGTACGAGCTAAATGACTAACCCTGTCCTCGTGCGGTCAGGACGGTCGGCTGGCCAGGCAAAAACCGAGGGCGGTATTCACCGGTCGGCGCTAAAACAATAACAACGCATTCGTGAATTTTGTTCCGTCGGCAGAGAAAAAGCGGAGACAAAAAAGCGGGATGGCCCAACGCCAGCCCGCTTTCCGCAAACCCTTAGAAAGAAGTTTAGGCCTTCACTTCATCAAATTCCGCTTCAATGATAATTTTGACTTTGTCGCCCACAAAGGGAACTGCGTAGTCAACGCCGAAGTCAGAGCGGTTGAGCGTCGCCCGGCCGGAGAATCCTAATTTATGGGACTCGCCGCGTTGATTATACGCTGCTTTGTTGATCTTCATATCGACATCAATGGCCTTGGTAACGCCCAGTATCGTCAGGTCTCCTGTGAGCACGCCCGTGTTCGGGCCAGTGCGCTCAAGGCCGGTGCTGGTAAACGTAATCTCGGGGAATTTCTCGACATCAAATAAATCCGCATTGCGCATATGGTCGTCGAATTTGTCAACGCCAGTATCGATGGAAGACGTATCGATCGTCACTTCGATTGCAGATTCCTCAGGCGCGTCCGGATTCCAATTCAATGTCGCATCCCAGGATCGCCAGCGCACGAAGGGTTTTGAGTAACCCTGATGATCATATGTGAACGTGATGTAGCCATGCCCCTTGTCCAGAGCGTACTCGCCGGCGGGCGCCGCGCTTAATTCGACGGCTTCTTCCTCCATTGTTTCCGATTTTTTGTGCCCGTCGGCATATGCGTTGCCAACTGCGGTCAATGCGATGGCCGCCGCCGCTCCAATAGTCGTCAGTTTCATGATGCGCTCCGTGATCTCTATTTAAAAAAAATGTTGCCGCGCTGATGTAGGACAGGTCGCTGCGCCGGTCCACGGGGCCGCAGGCGGCCAGCTTCACAATGAGGGGAGATATAAAGTTGCCTGCGACAAACGCGTATCGCCGACAGGGCCGCATGATTCTTGCAAAATCAATGGGTAAAGGGGTATTGGGCCCGCCAGCGCAGGCAGTGGAGACCTGAAAGTTGCCGATTGTTCAATTTGACGGGAAACTCCTTTTTTACGCGCATATTCCGAAAACTGCCGGAACGAGCGTTGCTGACCTATTGGCGCGGCATGGAGGCACTCAACAATTCTACGCCAATCTCGCCCATCTCGCTCCTAAAAACCACCGATTGCTAAATTTGCCGCCCCAGCACGTTACGGCTGCTCATTTTGACGAACTATTTGATGCGTCGGGGTTTGACGGGCTCTTTGCTTTCACACGCCATCCAGAGGAACGCATTGTCAGCGAATACCGGTTTCGACGCGCCCATGGGGGCATCCACGCCGCTCTTTCTTTTTCTGATTGGCTCGTTTTTATAACGTCAGCGTACCGTGAATATCCGTTCCTGTTAGAGGGGCATATTCTACCGCAAAACCTGTTCTTTGTTGACGGATCAAAGCTGTTTAGACTGGAAGACGGTTTTGACGGATTGATAAACTGGCTCAAACTTGAGTTCGGGATCATTGTGGCGACCGAAACCGTGATACCGCAAAAGAATGTATCTGAGGGTCCCGGCGTATCCCTATTTGCTGAAGATCGCCAGTTGATTAATGAATTTTACAAAGACGATTTCAACATTGCAGGTTATGACGCCCGCGATCCAGCGGCGCTGCCTTCTGCTGGCGTTTCATATGCCTTGAAACGTTATTGGCTAGGACGTCTGGGTGAGATTTACGCGCTCAATAAACGGAATCAATAGTTACTATTGCGAATGCGCGTTGGAAAAAATTGTTTCAAATACGTGAACGGCGCGATTTGAATGCGCGTATTCCTGAAAAACGCTGCGGAAATGCGCAAGGTTTTCCGTATAAATATCATTCGATAAGCAATCGTCGATCATCTCAATGAGGTGGTCTTCGCTCATGGTGGCTGCGTCGGCGGTGCGTCCGACGCCGTGAAAAGCGACGCGCGCACCATTCCCTGGTTGATCAACAGCGCCAGTTGAACAAACAATTATGGGCGTTTGCGTCGCAATGCTCTCATTGATTGTCGATACGCCGCCATGGCAGATCGTAACGGAAGCCTCCTGTAGAACCTCACGTTGCGGCGCCCAGGACTGAATTTTCACATTTTGCGGCGTATCCGGAAAATCTTCAGGCTGCCCGTCGCCGCCCAGCCCAACGATCAAGCGCCAATCTGGCCGCTTCCGAAATGCGCTGATCACCCTCCGGATGACATCCCCATTGGCCCGCCAAAAACTGCCGAAGGTGCAGTAAATTAACGGCGATATTTCTGACTTGCTGGTGTGAACCGGGTCCGGGGCGCCGACCATGGGGCCAACATAGTGAACGGGTATGTGGGCGGGCGCGCCAAAATCCAGCTCTTCGGCGTTCAACAGGATGTAGGGCGTAGAAGGATAGACAAATGGTTGGAGCCAATGCCCATCGTTGGCGAGCGCACGCAGATCGACGCCCAGATTCTTCGCGAGCGCCCGCAGGTCGGCGCGCGATTTAGAGGTGTACGGAATGGCGCGAAAGCGACTACGCCAGGCGCTACGGCCAACGTAAGATTTGATTTGAGCGACCCGGGCGCTACGCCGCAGGGCGCGCCATGCGCGTTCGATCATGACCCCAGTCTCCGGGGCTTTTGATGGATGGGTAGTAGAGTTCAGCGGCGGCGTTCCCGGCGCGTAAAACAGATTGAACCAGCAGCTTACAATCGTAAGCGGCTTTGCCATCGACAGCGCTGATATAATCCCAACATGACATTCGGAATCCGCCAGGATCATGTCCGGGTTTTCGTGTTTTACCGCGCTTATTAACGCGTCGGCGGACGAAAAGCGGCTTTTTGAATGCGACTTGTAACCGCCCGTTTCCGATGTCGGAGAGAAGAGAGACCTAAACTCGAAGGGCGTTTCCTCATAATGTTCTGCGAGGGACAGGGGGCCAACAAAAGTAACGCTGTGGCCGGCCATGTTCAGACGGCGCGCCAACTCGATTGTAGCCGGTGTCTTGTTCACCATGCCGTCGCGGAGATACGCAAAGCGGATCATGAGATCACTATTGCGTCAATTTTGCCTCCCAGGTCTATATATCTTTGTCATTTCAACATGTTAGGTTCTAATAAGATAGATATTCCGGGGAGTTGCGCCTGAGAAAAACCCGTCTGCGTTGCAGGATCGGGATTGGCATGCGCTTTGCCCCTCAACCAGTGTCATCCGGGCCAACCGACGCCGCGTAGGCTTGTGAGGGAGACGGTATGTCGAGTACGCGCGTTTTGTCGGCCGGGGATGTTGCTGCGATTGTCGATATTGTAGGCGTCCATGCGCTCATGGACGCCATGATCGACAGCGTGAATGCCGCGTTTCTGGGCTATGACGACCAGGAATTCAGCGTGCCGGTTCGATCCGGCGTAAATTATTCAAGCCCGGCGCCTGGTTTGGTTGAATGGATGCCCGTCCTTGCGAAAGGTCGAAACGCCTTTGCTAAAACCGTAACTTATCATCCGCGCAATCCTTCAGCGCATCAGCGTCCGTCCATTGCGTCGACGGGGTCGCTTTACGACATCGAAACCGGACGATTGACCGCATTGAGCGATCTCGCCTTTTTAACGGCGTTGCGCACGGGTGCGGCGTCGGCTGTCGCCAGCAGACTTTTGGCCGAACCGGAGTCAGCGATATTGGGCGTTATCGGCGCTGGGGCTCAAGCGGTTACGCAGATACACGCATTGTCGCGATGTTTCCCGATACGTAAAATCTTGTTCTGTGACATTGATCCGGCCGCTACTGCAAGTTTGATCGCCCGTGTCCGCGGTCTTATCGCGCCGGATACTGAAGTACGCCAGGCCGATATCGGCGAAATTGTTCGTCAGTCGGACATTCTGTGTACGTGCACATCCATTGAAGCAGGCGAGGGCCCCCTGTTTGCTGACATGAAGACGCAGTCCTGGCTGCATATCAATGCCGTCGGCGCAGATTTTCCCGGCAAAACGGAATTGCCGACATCGCTTCTGCAAAGGGGTCTGGTTGTCCCTGATTTCCGTGAGCAGGCCGTTATCGAAGGGGAGTGCCAGCGACTGGAAGCCGCCGAGATCGGCCCGGACATCGTTAAGGTCCTGCAGACCGATGGCGCAAACTACGCCGGGCGGACGCGGCTCACCGTCTTCGACTCAACGGGATATGCGATCGAAGATTATGCGGCGATGTTATTGATCCTGGATCTGGCGGAGCGTCACAATGTTGGCGTCATGATGGATTTGAGCGCTTCAATCGGCGATCCGTTGAACCCCTATGCCCGCGAAGACCGCGCGCAGGCGGCGGCGGAGTAGGTTGAATACATGGATTTCGCGCTCACCCATGATCAAGAGGCGTTGCGCGATGAAACGCGGCGTTTCGCCGAGCGTGAATTAGGTCGCGACCTCGTGGAACGGGACCGACGCGGCGCAATTGAGCCGGCCGATTGGCGCAGTGATTGGACGAATTGCGCAGACTTCGGAGTATTGGCGGCGACTACGCCCGCTGAATTTGGCGGTCGCGGGCTCGACGTTGTGAGCACAATCATCATGCTTGAGGCGCTGGGACGCGGCGGCGCCGACAATGGTCTGACGCTCGGATTAAATGGGCAGCTATGGGCGGTGATCGAGCCCATCAAAGCATTTGGAACTGACGCGCAGAAAAAGACCTACCTGCCGAAGCTGGCTTCCGGCGAATGGGTCGGCGCCCATGGTATGACGGAATATGAAACCGGATCCGACGCAGCCGGCGCCCGGGCGACAGCGGTTCGCGATGGCGATGCATATGTTCTGAATGGGCGAAAGGCTTATGTCGGCATGGCGCCGAATTGCGATCTTGCCATTGTCTTCGCCTCGACTTCGCCGGAGCGCGGATCGTGGGGGCTCTCTGCGTTTATTGTCGAAGCGACCACGCCTGGTTTTGAGCGTTCCGCCCCGAAGCAGAAAATGGGCCTGCGTACGGCGCCATTGGGCGATATTGAACTGCATGATTGCAGGGTAAGCGACGCGGCGCGGCTGGGTCCGGAAGGGGCGGGCGCAACGATATTTCAGCATGCAATGGAATGGGAGCGCAGCTTTATTTTCGCCAGCCATGTTGGGGCGATGCACCGTCAACTGGATGCGACGGTTCAATTCGCGGCCTCACGAGAAGTTTTTGGACGCCCTATTGATCAGTACCAATCGGTTTCAAATCGGCTCGCCAATATGAAATTGCGATTAGAGACCGCACAATTGCTTATGTACAAAGCGGCCTGGCTAAAAGATCGGGGGCGACCGGCGGTCATGGAAGCGGCGTTGGCGAAATTGCATTTGTCGGAATCCTTTGTCGCTTCCAGCATGGATGCGGTCCGAATTCATGGCGGCAAAGGATATATGGCTGAAGACGGTATAGAACGCGATCTGCGCGACGCGGTGGGCGGCGTCATCTATTCCGGCACATCGGACATTCAACGAAATATCATTGCGCAGTTGTTGAAAGATGCTGCAAACGAGCTTGACGCGGGGACATTATGAACAGGCTGAGATTCATCCAAATAGCGGCATTGGCTTTAGCGGCGCTGGTATTTCACACGAACGCAGCGAACGCGCATCGCAGCGGCGAGAGCTATGTTTATATAAACGTCACTGACGAAGATTTGTCAGGCAAGGTCCATGTGACGTTTGACCATCTAAGCAATGTCGTCGACATGGACGCCAATGACGATGGCGTTGTCACCAAAGACGAATTCGACAGCAAAAAAGGCGACATCTACGCGCTCATGGAGGAGCGCGTCCAATTCTTCGACGGTGATAAAGAACACCCGATTGTAGTAACGGGGCATAACTTTATCGATCCAGAAGGCGAGTTATGGGCGAGCATTCTCTACGACGTCCCGACCATGGGAACACCGCCAGAGCAGTTGGATGCGCAATATCGGTTTCTGTTCGACGATCAAGATCCGACCCATCGCGGGTTGCTCATTATCGAGAGCAATACGCGTGCAGGCATTTCGGAAAATGAAGCGCAGCATTCCCTAATTTTTAAACCGGGCCGGGAACGCCAGTCTTTCAAAGTCGACGGCGTACCAAAAACGTCCGTATTTGGGCGTTTTCTGGAGGAGGGGATCTATCACATCGTTCCTATTGGATATGACCACATATTATTTCTGATATCGCTCCTTTTGCCGTCCGTAATGGTGCTGCAGGCCGGCGTATATCAGCCGGCGCCGGGCTTTCGCGAACCATTCTGGCACGTCGTGAAAGTCGTTTCGTTCTTCACTATTGCGCACACGATCACACTCACACTCGCTACACTCGATGTGATCAATTTGCCTTCCCGATTTGTCGAGGCGGTGATCGCCTTGTCAATCGCGATTGTGGCGGTGAATAATCTGAAACCGTTCGTGTCCAGCCGCATCTGGACGATTGTGTTCCTACTTGGACTGTTCCATGGGCTGGGATTTGCAAATGTTCTGGATCCCTTCACCTATCGCAAGCAGGCGATGCTGGCGCCGCTCGCCGGTTTCAATATTGGCGTGGAGATCGGTCAACTGATGGTGGTCGGCGCTGTCTTTCCGATCCTATACTTCTTGCGTAAGCAACCGTTCTACAAGCCGATCATCTTGCAGGGCGGCTCGATTGTTCTGGCGTTAATCGCGCTCTTCTGGTTCTTTGAACGGACCTTTTTAGGATAGGGAACCAGGGCGAAAAAGCATGTCAGGGCGATTGCTCCATCATTGGGTCGATGAAGCGGCGGCGCGGGCGCCGAATGTGCCCGCATTCCGTATGCGCGATGATGAAATCACTTATGAGAGGCTTGCGCGAAAAAGCGATCAGCTCGCAGCATTACTGATCGAGGGCGGTGTTCGACCTGGCGACCGTGTCGGTCTCTATCTGAACAAATCCCTTGAAACGCCTGTCGCCCTCTTTGGCGTCCTGAAAGCGGGGGCGGCCTATGCGCCGCTCGATCCGACAGCGCCGATGTCTCGAACGGCGGCGGTGATGCGCGAATGCGGCGTGCGCGCCCTCATCACCCATGAACCCAAAGCGCGCGCGGCGGAGACCTTATTGTCGACGGAGAATTTGGGCGACGATTTCGCCCTTGTGATCGGCGCCGCTGCGCCGCCAGCAGCCTCATTGCGAGCGATCAGCTGGAGTGCGCTTGATGCGGCGCCGTCGCTCGATGAACCTGACAGGACAGAAGACGATATCGCATATATTATTTTCACGTCCGGCTCGACTGGCGCGCCAAAGGGCATAACCCACACGCATCGCAGCGGCGTGGCCTATGCGCTGGCCGCAGCGGAACTCTATGAAGTTAGCCCCGATAGCCGCCTCAGCAATCATTCGCCATTGCATTTTGACATGTCGACATTTGATTATCTGAGCGGACCTTGCGCCGGCGCCTGCACTGTCATTATTCCGGAAGCGTACGCCATGTTGCCGGCGAGCATGTCCACGCTTATTGAGCAAGAGCGCTTCACGCATTGGTACTCTGTTCCGTTCGCGCTCATCCAACTCCTGGAACACGGCGCGCTTGATCAGCGCGATCTTGCGAGCCTTCGCTGGGTGATGTTTGGCGGCGAGCCATTTCCGGCGAAGTATTTGCGCGCATTGCGCGCCCATATGCCCAACGCCACATTCAGTAATGTTTATGGGCCTGCTGAAGTCAATCAGTGCACATATCACCACGTTCTACAAGAAGACTTCGCCGCGGAAACGCCGCCGCCAATCGGAAAGACCTGGGCGATCGCCGATGGGATCCAGCTTGATGAACATGATGCTATTATGAACACCGGTTCGATCGGAGAACTCGCAATCGCCAGCGATACCATGATGGAAGGCTATTGGGGGCGCGGCGACCTGAATGCAAAAGCTTTTTACACGCGGATCGGCGACGACGGCGCCAAAACGAAATACTACCGTACAGGCGATATTGTCCGGGATCTCGGCGATGGAATATACGAGTTTGTCGGGCGCAAAGATCGGCAAACAAAAGTGCGCGGCTATCGCGTGGAGCTGGAAGAAGTCGAATCTGTTATCAGCGCGGTGGCCGGCGTAAGCGAGGCGGCGGCGGTCATTATTGAGGGGGCGTCAGGTTCGGCCGAGATTGCATCGTCATTCACAGCGCAAATGGATGACGGCGATGATCTGATCAATCGTATTCAATCCGCTGTTGCGGAAAAACTTCCTGTCTATGCGGCGCCTGCGCACTTGGAGCGAATAGCCTCTTTCCCGCGAACGACATCGGGCAAAATCGATCGTAATGCGGTCGCGCGCCAATTCAGTATCGCAAAATCTGAGGAGGCGATCGCTCATGCGGGATGACGTTCGCGCATTAGTCATTGAAAAGATGCTCGACGGGAAAGATGTGCCCGATGGTGAGGATTTGCTGATTTCGGGGCTCATCGATTCACTCGGCGTGATGCGCCTTGTGCGACTGCTCGAAGCGCGATTTTCGATCACAATACCGGCGGAGGACGTGATCTTTGAGCATTTCGCGTCGATAGACGACTTGGCGGCCTATGTTGAGCGCCGCAAGGCGGCGGGTTGAGCGCCGTCACCTGGCGCGTCAGGCTCGCCAACGGCCTGGCTGTGGTCGGGCGTGTTTTTCAGAAGATTGCAAAAGTCGCCCCGGCCTTCACGGAGGGCGCGCCCATCGGTGTCATGCGACGCACGGATATCGATATGGCCGTCGCACGGAGCTATGCTGCTGAACCCGACTTCTACAATCCGGAACATTATAACCTGCGTTATGAGGAGCGCATTATCGGACCTGTGATTTCGTACGTGTCAGGAAAAAAGCTTCTGGATTTGTATGCGGGCCAGGGGCGCGAAGCAAAGATTTTTGCCGAACACGGATTCTCGGTGACTGCGGTTGAACGCCTTCAACCGGTAGCCGAATGCGGGCGCGCGAGAATGACAGACGCAGAATTAGATGTCAGGTTTATCATAGAAGACATCGAAACTTGGCGACCGGAGCAATCTGACTGGGACGTTATCTATACCTCGCTTTGGATGCTTTCCACCGTTCCAGACAAGGCCGAACGCAAAAGATGGCTGGAGAAAATCGCAGGATTTGGCGGGAGCGACGCCGTGTTTGTCGTGTCGATCACGCCGCATCTTGATCTCGGCGTTGCCAAACTGCGTCATGGAATAGCGCGAGTATTGTCGCGGCTCACTTTTAATAACCGGCGCCCGGAGTTTGGAGACCGCTTTCACCGGGGTCTTTTCTGGCGGGACTTTTCTGATCGTGAAATTCGCAACGAATTCGCCGGGGCCGGGTTGGCGGTGCTGGAGCGAATTCCATGCGGCGGCGCTGATGGGCCGCCTTGCATCTTTTATCTGCTGAAACGTCAGACGGGTGAAGCGGAGATCGCCGCATGAGCTTGCCGGGCGACTTTATTGCGTCGAATCTGACCGTCAGCCAGTTTCTGATTTGGCTGGGCCAACAGCAATTTCCAACGTCGCCGATGTACAATTCGGGTATGGCGTTTTCGATCCGTAAAGACATTGATCCGAAGCGTTTTGCAGAGTCTTTCGCCGCTACGGTTTCGCAGAGTGACGCATTGCGATCGGTCTTCACAGAAGATGAGGGAATACCGCAACGGCGGGTGTTGCAGACCATAGATGTGGGGCTTCCAATCTACGACCTGTCCGGTGAAAGCGATCCATACCAATCGTCCCGGCAGTTCTTGAACGACCGCGTCCGCTCGCCACTGGACCTTTCCGCACGCGCATTCGACGCCTGTCTGGTACAGCTGGGTACTGACCACTTTGTCTGGTATTTAAACGTTCACCACATCATCGCCGATGCTTGGGGGTCGATGTTGATCTATATCCGCGTTGCGGCCCACTATACCGGGCGCGCCGCATCAACGACCGAAACGCCGTTGTTTGAAGATCAAGCAAATGCAGAGCGTGACAAGCTCATTGCCGGTCGTCTTGATGACGAACGCGCCCATTGGAATGGCTGGGCGAAGCGGGTGGGTTCGGCGCCGTTGACGCTCATGGGGCGGCCCGTTGCAGGACGACCGGGAGCTCCTAAGAGCGTCCGGCGGTCGATCGCATTGGGAACTGCGCGCAGCGAGCGCCTCGCGGCGCTCTTTCAGGACAAAAATTTCCGCGCCCTCAGCGGCGACCTAACAATATTTCAAGCCTGCCTGACGGCGCTCTTTGTCTGCCTTTATCGTCTGGCAAATGAAGATGAGCTCGTTGTCGCGGCGACAGCGTCGAACCGGCCAACGCCCAAACAGAAAGATACGGTCGGCCTTTTTATGGAGGTCTACGGCCTTGCCGTTGAAATTGATGAGCAGGACGGCCTGCTTGATGTCTTCAAAAAAGTCGCGCAGGAGAGCCTGTCATTTCTGACCCATGCGCAAGCTGGCGCCAGCGGCGCCGCTGTTGCGGGCGCCGGATCGATATTGTTCAACTATTTAAATGTGGCCTTTGAGCCCTTTGACGGCGCTGCGACGGAAACGGAATTTCTTCACGCTGGCGGTGGTGAGGCGCATCATGTCTTACGACTTCAGATCAGGGATTTTGATCGGGCGCGTGGTTTATGGGCCGATTTTGATTTTCGCGAAGACTTCTGGTCTTTCCATGAGCAAGAGGTTTTTACGAACGCTTATCTCGCCGCCTTGGACGCATTACTCGATGATCCGGCCCAAAAAGCTAAGTATACAGACATTCGAAGCCGGGCAGAAACGACTGCGGATGTTGTTCAGGGGGCGGCTGTTGGCGCCCCGCCAGCCGAAACCGGGCGGATGGAAGAGGCTGTCCATGCGGCGGGCAGGACTTGCCCTGACAGAATAGCCATTGCAGATGGGGATGAGCGCATCACCTACGCTGCATTGGCGAACGAGGTTGCGAAACGCGCCGACGCGCTCGATTCATCAGGAGCCGGCCGGGGCGATGTTGTGGCCATTCAAGACCGCGCTGGCATATCCAGCATTAGCTGGATGCTCGCCGCCATGCGCGCGGGTTGTGTTTATCTACCGATTGATCCGGAGTGGCCCTCTGCGAGATCAACGCAAATTATAGACGCCTCGCGCGCCCGTTTTATGGTCGGGAGCGGCGACGCTATCGAACGTCGCGATGGCGTGAAAATCGATTTAGATACGGACGAGAGCGCCTATGTCCTCTTCACATCCGGATCAACCGGCGCGCCGAAAGGCGTGGTCTGCCGACATTCAAGCGTTTTGAATCTATTGAATGACATTGAGGCCCGGGCGCCATTGCAGGACGAGAATGGACCATGTGCGCTTTGGACGAATATCGGCTTTGACGTTTCCGTATATGAGATATTCAGCGCACTTAATTATGGCCGCACTCTGCATATTGCGCCCGAACACCTTCGGGCCGATAGCGAAGGATATTTCGATTGGCTCTGGGCGAATAATATTGTCAGCGCCTATACGCCGCCATTCATGCTGGGGTATTTCGCCGAACGCAGTAATGCCGACGCCCCATCGCTTGCGCTTCAACGCATGCTAGTGGGTGTTGAGCCGATTCCAGAGGCTATTTTGCGCTCAATCCTGAAAGGAGCGCCAGACCTCAGCATTGTCAACGGATATGGGCCGACCGAGACGACGATTTGCGCAACATTTTATGACGTCCCGCATACCGAGGATAACAGCGAAGTCGGTGCGGCCAGCCGGACGCCCATCGGAAAGCCGTTGCGAGGAAATGTCTGCCGTATTCTTGACCGGCATGGGATGGCGGTCCCGCACGGTGTTTCCGGCGAACTTTATATCGGCGGCGCTGGCGTCGCCGCCGGATATCTACATGATCCAAAGTTGACAGCGGAACGTTTTTGCGTCGATCCCCTTGGCGAATTTTCTGAGATGAAATTCTACCGTACCGGCGATCGAATGCGGATGCTGTCAGATGGCAATATGGTTTTTGAAGGACGCGTCGATTCACAATTAAAAGTTCAGGGATATCGTATCGAGCCGGCGGAGATTGCCGCCGCGCTCAGCGATGCGGCGGCGCTTTCAGAATGCCACGTGATGGGCGTTGAGATTGATGGCAATTCCGCGATTGCTGCATATGTCGTCATGAATGGCGAAGGTAACCTCAACATGGCTGAGTGGCGTGAAGCGTTACGCGCCCGCCTGCCGCGCTACATGATCCCGGATCGGATTATGACGCTTGATCGATTACCGCGCACGCTGACGGGCAAACTTGATACGGAGAAGCTGCGGCGAGTTGAAGACACAGCCGAGCCAGAGACGCAAACCGTTGTTCCAATGACGGTAGAGGAGGAAGAACTGGCATCCCTGTGGCGCGAGGTGTTAGGCGTTGGCGCCATTGGTCCGGAAGATCATTTCATTGATCTCGGTGGTGACTCAATTAAGGCGTTGAAACTCTGTGCGCGTATTGGTGAAAGGGGTCAAAAAATTTCGCCCCGGCAGCTCTTTCGGACCCCAACAATACGAGCGCTGGCGGCGATGCTGGGGGAGAAGCGCGCTTGACAGAGAACGCGTGTCTTGTTTGGGGGCTATCCTTGCCGGCGAATGCGGTTGATCAGGTCAAGAAGGTTTTATCTGGCGAAGAGTTGGCTGATGCAGCCCGTTTCAAAAGTGACGCACGGCGCGAACAAGCTCTGGCGGGACGATTGTTGATGCGTCTTGCAGCGTCCTGCGGGACCGAGACGTCACCGCGGGCCTGGCGCATTGCCCGGGGTTCGTTGGATCGGCCGCTTCTGACCGGCGAGAATGCGCCCGCTGATATCAATATTTCCCATACGGAAGGGTACGTCACTGTCGCCAGGTGTTCGACTGGGAGGGTTGGCGTTGATGTTGAACCGCTCGCGCGGGCCGAGCGCATGTGGGCGATCCGCTCCAAGTTTTTGACAGATGAGGAATCGGAATCCTGGCGTTCGAAACCGGATTCAGAGCAACGGCGAGATCTCGTTGCGCGCTGGGTATTGAAGGAAGCCTGCGTGAAGGCCCATGGGGGCGGGATCGGTCTGGATTTGCGGGGAATTACGATCAGCGGGGCTGGCGCGAATTTGCGCGCGACCGGGTCCGCCGGAGACTACGCACTCGCATTGCTTTGCGCAGGTGAGGATCACCTTATTGGTGTCGCCGTATCCCGCGACATGGCGCCAGCAGAATTGCGGGATGGCCGCGAGTTACTTGGTCAAATGAATGACGCAGCCGCTAATGGTTGAGTGCGGACGGTTCTTTTGAAGCCTTGTTTGGGCGCCGCCGGCCATGAGGTCTGGTGGCCTCGACAGTCGCCTCGACGGAATATACTGGCGCCCCGTAGTCTGAGAACATCGCCACGCCATTTTCCGCAAGATCGAATTCCAGCAGGTACGAGCCCGTTTTTTTTGGCGCGGTCACGGTGATCTCAAACTCCATGGCCGCCCCGGACTTCCATACTGATGAGATCGGCGCGGCGCCGTCATGTAAATGCGTGACCTCGCCGTCAGGCGTTTTCCATCTATTGATGAGGAGTAAGCCGCTGTTCGTTGTCGCCGCCCAGTCTTCCGAGCCGTTATTCATACAGGTAAGGGTTATCGTACGCGTTTCGCCGGGATGAAACGCTTGCATATGCACTCGATCCGGCCAGGAAAATGCCTTCCCATGAACGGAAGGATTATTGATGTCAGGCGAAAGCGCGACACCTTCGTTGTCCTGCTGGATCGATGATTTTATCGCTCTTGCAAGGTGATGGATCGTCAGTCGCCGGAAATAATCGCCATGCCCACCGGGAATTTGCGTAATTGTCGCTTTTGGAAAATATTTGCGTAAGCCCGTTTCCGGATCGGCGAACTGATTGAAGGGGTTCAGAGCGCTGCGCTTCCCAAATATGAACGTGACATTTCCGCCAAACGGTCGCCGCGGCGTCGCCTCCATCAAGATAATGCGTTCTACAGCTTTGTCCTCGCGGGAAAAGGCCAACGCGATGTCGAGCGCAATGGCGGCGCCTTGGCAGTTCCCGCCAAGAACAATTGGCCTATCGGGCAATACGTGAAGAAGCTCCGAAACAATCGTTTCAGCGACTCTGTTGTTCTGTGTTTGATGGCTGGCGGGGCTCATATCAAGCACCAGATTTCCCGACCGAAACCCGTAAATTGGCTGGTCGCGGCCGAGCCGGCTCGCTAGTCGTCTGAATTCAAACGCATCGTTAAAACACCACACAAGAGGCCGCTTGCGGCCATTTTTGTTAAGGATGCGGACGAGGCCGTTTTGGCCAAGTGCTGATCCGGGCCAACGGGCCGTATAGGAACGAAGGGTTTCGATTTCGTCTGGAAGAAGCGTCTTGTGTGTGTGTGGCGCCCCAGCGTTAAGGGCTCGCTCATCGTCACGTAAATGGCGCTCAATAGCGCTCGCCTGGCTCCGCAATGTGGACAAGCGACCGATCAATGAGAACGGAAATTGTTGACCGAACGCCTTTTCAATGTCGTGAAGCAACCGCATCGCGATTAATGAGTCGCCGCCAAGCGCAAAGAAATTATCGTCGGGACCAATGGCGCCATTCGCGGACAGCGCTTGCCGCCAAATGCTCGCAAGCCTTCTTTCCGTCTCTGACAAGGATTTAGGATCGGTTCGAGCCGACTTTGCCGGCGCCTTCAGCGCCTCGCTATCGATTTTGCCCCGCGCATTGCGAGGGAGGGTGTCCATCCTATGGATTGTGTCCGGCGTCATCCAGTCCGGGAGCTGATCGCTTAAGGCTGCTCTGATCGTGACATCATCAATATTAATTTCACCCGCGACGAAAGCGACTATTTTGGGCCGACTTTCCGTTCGATCGATCTTTATATACGCCTCGTTAACGCCTTCGATCGCCAACAACGCGGCCTCAATCTCGGTTGGATCAATCCGCCGCCCGGCGCGCTTGAACTGGCGGTCCATGCGCCCCAGAAAGTGAATATTGCCGTTATGATCCAGGCGGACGCGGTCGCCGGTTGCATAGATTTTCCCATCTGGCGCCCGCGGGTCATTTTTAAAACCGCCTATGGCGTCACCATTATCGTTCACATATCCGCTCGCGAGGCCAGGGCCCGCGACGAAGAGTTCGCCTGGAATATTCGGCGGGCAATCTCGGCCTTGATTGTCGCGAATGAAGAGGCGCGCCCCCGGAATTGGGCGCCCAATCGGGACGTTACTGCCTGACGAAGCGTCACCACTATATTCGTGTACGGCGCACCACACTGTTGCTTCGGTAGGGCCATATTCATTGTATAATCGACGACCGGGTGCATTCTTCATTATGCGCGTCGCCGCATCGCCCTGAAGCGCCTCGCCTGCGGCGATCACCGTATTGAGCGAGGCTAAATCTTCGTTGGCTGACAATTCGCATAATTGGGTCAGGAATGCCGGGACGCCAAGCGTATGGCTGGCGCTAGATCGGCGGACGAGGGAACTGATTGCTTTGATGTCAGTGATTTCGTCATCACCGGGCAGGACGAGCGCGCCGCCGGACGTTAGCGTCCAAAACAGTCCAGCGACCGAACTGTCAAAGAATAACGGCGATAGCAATAAAAATGCTTTCGGCGGCGTATCATAGAAATCGTTCCGGCTGGCTGTGGAGTATGCGAGCGCATTACGGCTGACCGCTACGCCCTTGGGTTTTCCTGATGAACCAGACGTGTAGAGAATATAAGCCAGATCGCCTGATATCGTTTCGGTCCGCTGCTGCCGGTTAAGTGGTGTTGGCGAGCGCGAAAGGAGCAGAATTGGCGCTGAAATCGACTGGAGGGAATGTGCCGCGTTCTCGTCTGCGATGATGATATCAGGGCCGCAGTCTTCAAGGATGGTCTGAAGACGTTGACGCGGACTCGCCGAATCAATCGGTATGTAGGCGGCTCCCGCCTTCAATGCGCCCAGCATTGCGGCGATGCTTTCCTTGCTGCGCCCGCTTACGATTGCAATTCGAGGTTGGCGCTTTGGCGCCCGTTCGTTGAGTTCATGGACGATCGCATGCGCCCAGCATTCGGCCAGCTCATTTAGTTCCTTGTAGGTGAGACTGTCTGAACTCGTGATGAGCGCTGGTGCGTCCGGCGTCTTGTCCGCCCAGGCTTCAAAAGCCTGTTCTACCGAATCCAGATGAAAAACAGGCGCAGGTCCAGTAAGCGCGGCGTCGATCCTTGATTGCATCGCCGCGGGCAGCTGTTGAAGTGAAGCGGCCGGCGTACGCATTTTGTCGGCGCTTGCAACCAATACAGTTTTGTAGAGGTCGCCCATAGTCTTTGCATCGGCTGTGTCTAGGCGCTTCTGATCAAACTGAACGCGGAACGAAAAACGATCGCCCGGGAAAGCCAGCAACGAAACACTGTAGTGGCTTTGGTCGCGCACGCTGATTTCCTGAAATACCGATTCCTCACGGGTTCTTGTATTCGTCCAGTTACTTTCTATAGAAACTATGGTATCAAAGAGGCTTGTATCGGCAGAAAAATTGTTGACGGCGCCGATCTCGCCCAATGAAAGATGCGCGTGCTCCATATCTTCGAATGTGCAGTCAGCGGCGGCGACGACCAGTTCTTCGACTGACGCTGCGTTGTCAGCGTTCAGGCGGGTCGGCAGCACCGTCACGAAATTACCGATAGCGTTTTCGATATCCGGTATCTCCGGTGCTCGCTGACTTGCGGCGACCCCGAACGCAATATCTTTCCGGTCAGCTACACGACGCAGCATCAGGCCCCAGGCGGTTGTGACAAGCGAAGCGAGAGGTACGCCTGCGGTTCGCGCCGCAGCTGTCAGGCGGGCGGTTTCCTCTGATGTCAGCTCAAACTGATGCTGTTGATGCGTTTCAGGGCGCCGATTGGAATTTTGCGGCTTCGGAAAAGGAAGGCGCGTTGGCTCATCAAATTTGGAAAAGCGCTGTCGCCAATGGGTTTTTGCGGCCCCGGAGTTGCGATCATTCAACCAATCGGAAAACGCCGCGTATGAGCCTGCGGTTTGTGGCGTGAAATCGATCCCCGAAGCGTGGGCGCGATACGTTGCGTCGACGTCTTCAAGCACCAAGCTGGCTGACCAATCATCAATCAGCGCATGGTGGCACCGCCAAAGAAAAGTGGTGTCGCCGTTGTCACGCCTGAAAAGATGAAGGCCGAGGGCCGAAAAGTCTGAGGGATCAAACGGCGCGCGCCTGATTGCGGCGAGATGATTTTCGGGCGTCTCGGGCCCAACGAGGGTTTCTGTCCAGACCTCGTTCGGCGCGCCCGCGTGAACGATCTGAACCGGGGCCCCTTCGTCGTTCCAACCGAAGGTGGACCTCAACGCGTCATGCCGCGCAATAACATCGCCCCAGGCCGCACGAAACTGGTCAAGATCGATCGACCGATCCAGGATCGCGGCGATCTCGGCAAAATAGACGCCGCTAGTCGGTTGGGCGAGACTCTCAAACAGCATGCCGGCCTGCGCCGCCGTCAGGCGCCGCGCGCTTTGTTCTTTCGGAGACGCTGCTTGATCCATTAGTCTCTTTTCGCCCATTGGACGCGCGCCATGCAAATAGGGGGCGAGAGCCCGTCGCAAATTTGGTTAACGAGACTTGTGCTTGCGCGGTGTTTTTTTGTTTTTGTCGACGAATTGGCGTTAACGTTCGGTCGTGACGTCATCTTCCGATAGCGCAACCGCCGCCGAGACCGGCGCGCCGACGCTCCGCCAACGCATCCAGACCGGCGGCGCCGTTGTCGTTGCGGGATTCGGCTTTCAGAATATCCTGCGGTTAATCTCAAATCTCATCCTGACCCGGTTACTGGTCCCGGAAGCGTTCGGCCTCATGTCTGTCGCTGTCTCATTCAGCATCTGGGCCGCCATGCTGACAGACATCGGCATCGGCGCCAGCGTGGTCCGCAGCGCCAATGCCGATAAACCATCATTTTTACGCACCGCATGGGTGATGCAGATCGCCCGAAACGTGGCGATTGGCGTCTTTATCCTGATCTCCGCGCTGGTTGTGACGGGGTTGCGATCATTGGGTATCGTTGGTGAACAGAGCATATTCGCTGATCCCATCCTGCCATGGATCATGGTCGCCATGGGTTTTCAGGTGATGTCCACGGGCTTCACGTCAATGAATATGTCGCTGGCCTCGCGCCGTCTCATGATGGGCCGGCTCGTCGCCCTGGAAATCTCGGGCCAGCTCATCGCCATGGCGTGTACGATTGGGTTTGCTCTGGCTGGTTTCGGTGTTTGGTCTCTCGTGATTGGCCTGACCGCCAGCGGCGCATTCTCAACTGTCATCAGCCATTTTATCTTCCCGGGCCCCAAAATGCGCCCACAATTCGATCGGGCTTTCGCTGCGGAAATTTTTCATTTTGGCAAATGGCTGATCATTGCGTCTTCATTCGGATTTTTATTGAACCGCGGCGACCACATGATTCTCGGGTGGTTGATGCCCGGCGATGATTTCAGCCAATACGCCGTCGCCATGATCTGGATCGGCGCTGGCATAGGCGTCGTGCAGACCGTCATCACACGTATCTTTTTCCCTGGTTTCAGTGAGATTATCCGTGAACAGCCGGAAAAACTCAAACCTGCTTATGAACGGGCCAGAGCGTTTGCCGACGGTTTTTCCATCCTTGTGGCGCTTGGCGTTTATTTCTTCGCAGACGAAGCGCTTCGCCTGGTTTATCCGGAAGCTTTCCAGCCGGTCGGCGACTATGCGCGGCTCCTGGCGCCGGCGTTTTTGTTTTTGCCCTATCGCATCCTCCATTCGATCGTCCTGGCTGACGGCGACAGCCGGGGATTTTCCGGCGTTACAGTCGTCTCCGGGTTCGTGATGCTGCTCGCTATGCCCATGGCGTATCACATGCTGGGCGAAACCGCGGCGATTCTGGTCTATGCCTGTATTTCCATTGTTGGCCTGCCGACGCTTTGGCGCGCGGCGTCAAAGACAATGAAACTGAATACCATCGTTGAGGGAAGATTGCTGATTTCAGCGGCGCTATTGCTTTGTGCGATGGGGATGGGATTTGGCTAGCGATTAGAACCTTTGACTGCTTTTGGGCTTTGCCGATCAAGGCCACTCTCGTTTAGATGTTCATCACAGCATAGGAGCGCCGGTAGCGGCGAGCCAACAAAGGGAGAATTTCATGCGCGAAGCCGTCATCGTTTCCACCGCCCGCACGCCGATTGGCAAAGCCTATCGAGGCGCTTTTAATAATACGTCCTCTCAGGCGCTCGGCGCCCACGCGATTAAACACGCGGCGGAACGCGCGAAAGTCGATTTCGAAGAGATTGAAGACATAGTCATGGGCGCGGCAATACAGCAAGGCTCGGCGTTTCAGAATGTCGCGCGCCAGAGCGCCTTGCGGGCCGGTTTTCCGATTGGTGTTTCCGGCCAGACCATTGATCGCCAATGTGCAAGCGGCATGATGGCGATCGCAACAGCCGCGAAACAGGTCATCGTCGACAATATGAATGTCGCCATCGGCGGCGGCGTTGAATCGATATCGATGAACCAGACCGGCAGTATGTTTGTTTTGCCGGACCCCTGGCTTCTCGAAAATTTGCCCGAAACCTATATGCAGATGATTGAAACAGCCGAGGTCGTCGCCGATCGGTACAAAATATCCCGGGAAGATCAGGACGCATATGCCGCCCAGTCGCAAGAGCGAACTGCTGCGAGCCAGGCGGCCGGGAAATTTGATGATGAGATTGTGCCGCTGCCGTCCGTAATGAAATTCAAAAATAAGGAAACCGGCGAGACGTCCGACGTCGAAACGACTTTGGAAAAAGACGAGGGCAACCGACCAGGTACGACGGCTGAGGCGCTGGCCGGGTTGCAACCGGTTTTCAAAGCCGGCCAGAAAATTCAGGAAGGCAAAAACATCACCGCCGGCAATGCGTCGCAATTGTCTGACGGCGCTTCTGCTGCTGTCGTCATGGAAGCGAAAGAAGCGGAAAAAAGAGGACTTGCGCCGCTCGGCGTTTATCGGGGCATGGCGGTCGCTGGTACGCATCCGGATGAAATGGGGATTGGGCCTGTATATGCGGTGCCGCGGCTATTGGAGAAATTCAATCTCAAGATGGACGACATCGGCCTTTGGGAGCTGAACGAAGCGTTCGCGGTTCAGGTTATTTATTGCCGAGATAAATTGGGCATTCCGGATGAATTGTTGAACGTCAATGGCGGCGCCATTTCGATTGGGCACCCCTATGGCATGTCTGGCGCGCGCATGGTGGGTCACGCGCTCATCGAGGGCAAACGGCGCGGCGCGAAATATGTGGTTTGCACCATGTGTGTCGGCGGCGGCATGGGCGCGGCCGGGTTATTTGAAGTCGCCTGATCAGGCGGTCGATCAAGGGAGCCAAAAAAATGGCAGATATTCGGTTTGACGATCGCGTCGCCATCATCACCGGCGCCGGCAATGGTCTTGGAAAGGCCCATGCGCTGGAACTGGCGAAACGCGGTTGCAAAGTGGTGATCAATGATCTCGGCGGCGCCCGGGACGGGTCCGGCGGGTCCATTTCCGCCGCAGAAGACGTCGCCAATCAAATCAATGCAGATGGCGGTGAAGCGATCGCAAATGGCGCCAATGTCACCAGGGAAGACGAGGTCGCTGATATGGTGAAGGCCGCCATGGAAAAATGGGGCCGCGTCGACATTCTCGTCAATAATGCTGGCATCCTCCGTGACAAGACCTTTCACAAAATGGAGATGGCGGACTTTCGCGCGGTCATTGACGTGCATCTTGTGGGCTCCGCATTATGCACTCATACGGTTTGGCCGATTATGCGCGAGCAGGGATATGGCCGCGTCGTCTGCACCTCATCACCATCGGGCCTGCACGGAATATTCGGTCAGGTGAATTACGGCGCAGCGAAAGCCGGCATGATTGGCCTGATGAACGCCATGCATCTGGAAGGCGCGAAATATAATATCCGGGCAAACCTTCTCTCGCCCTCAGCCAAGACGCGGATGACAGAAGATCTCGGTTTTCCGGAAGAGATTTTAAACGCCATGACGCCGGAGGCGATTACGGCAGCGCTCGTTTATCTGGTCTCGGAAAATGCGCCGTCACGCGCGATCGTTTCCTGCGCTTCCGGCGGATATGCGCGCGCTTATATTGTCGAAACAGATGGCGTTTATCTGCCGCCGGATCGTCAAACGCCGGAAGAAGTCGCCGCCCACTGGGAAACAATTTCGTCGACCGACAAAGTCCACTATTTTGAAAATTCCTCTGGACCGGCCGGAAACTTCATGGCGAAAGCGCAAAACTACAAGGGATAGTATGGAAGCCAGTCCATTGAGCGACGCCGACAGCAAGGAGCTTCAGGAGTTCGCCAACGAAGCCGATGCGTGGTTCGCCGAGAACAAGCCGGCCGAACCTGATTTCATGACCCCGCTGACCTTTATGGAGGTCGGTACGCAGGAACAATTTGAGTTTCTTCGGGATTGGCAGCGCAAGGTTTATGAGGCGGGATATCTGGGCGCGGCGTGGCCTATCGAATATGGCGGTCGGGGCCAGCCGGAAGCGTTTCAGAAAGCGGCGACAGCGGCCATGAAGCGCCACAACACGCCGATCATGTTAAACGCAATTGGTCTTAACTGGACCGGGCCGCTTCTCCTCGATATGGGGACCGAAGAAGATCGCAAGAGATACCTTAAAGGTATTCTGACGGCTGACGATATCTGGTGTCAGGGGTTCTCGGAGCCGGAAAATGGCTCCGATCTTGGCAATGCTCAGTTGAAGGCGGTGCGTGACGGCGACGACTATGTTTTGAACGGGTCGAAAATCTGGACGACGCAGGGAGACTTCGCAAAATATATGATCCTGCTGGCGCGCACGAATCCGGATGCGCCCAACAAATACGCTGGCTTATCGTTCTTTTTGTCGCCGATGACGGTGGATGGAATTGAAACGCGCCGCATTCGCAAGCTGACGGGAGAATACGGCTTTACACAGACGTTCTTCACTGACGCGCGCATCCCGGCCTCCTGCCTCATGGGCGAAGAGGGGCAGGGCTGGTTGATCGCCATGCGCACGCTGGAATACGAACGCGGCGCGCGCGGCGGTCAGGCCGGCGGCCATATGATCATGCCATTTGATGCTTTCTCCGTGATTGATCTGGCCAAGCGGGCGCTACGCGATGGTTCGCCGGCGATTGACGACCCTGTCATGCGCGACAAGCTCGTCGAGTTTGTGATCGAGGCGCAAAGTCTAAAGCTATGCGGTGAGCGGGGTCGTATTGCTCAGTTAAATGAAGACCGGCCTATGGGTTTGCCGTTGTCGTCAAAATTAATGAGTACGGAATTTGCGCTTCGGCTGAATGAGTTCGCGGTCATGTTGACCGGCGCAGCAGGGGGCTACTATCGCGGTGAGGATAATGCGGTCGATGACGGCCTGTGGCCGCGCGGTTATTTGAACGCGTTTTCCGCCACAATCGGCGGCGGCACCTCGCAAATCCAGCGCAATATTATCGGACAGCATGTCCTGGGTCTGCCAAAAGCAAAATAAAAACGGAACGCTCTTTATGGAGAATCTTGGCGGTATCGGTCTTTCCGAGGAACAGGCGGACCTTTTGGCGGTCGCGGAGAATTTCGCGCGCGAAAAATCACCCATCGAAACGGTCCGTGATTTGCTTGACGACGAGCGCGGATTTGACGACGCAATCTGGGAGGAGATCGCTGCGCTTGGCTGGCTCGGCGTCGCCATTCCAGAGGATTTTGGGGGCGCCGGACTAACTCTCGCCGAAGCAGCGCCGATTGCGGAACAGCTCGGCCGCAATCTTTATGGTGGGCCGTTTTCGTCAACGACCATTGCGGCGCAGGCCATCCTTGCGGGCGGCGCGGGCGCGCAAAAAGCGGAAGCGTTGCCCAAAATTGCCGAGGGCGCGCCGGCGACAGTGGCGCTGATGGAGGCGTCCGGATGCTGGGACCTCACGCGCCCGGAGCTTGAGGCGACAGCGACTAGCGGCGGATTTTCTCTGACCGGCAAAAAACGATTTGTTCAAGACGCCGCCGCCGCCCATTGGATTGTCCTGTCGGCCAACAATGACGGCAAGCTTGAACTCTTTCTTCTTGATAAAGACGATATTCCGAATGGCGCTTTGCGACGTGAAACGATTGTCGATGAAACCAAACGATCCTACGAATTATCCCTGGACAATGTGCAGGTCCCGGCGGCGCGTCGGATGGATCCGGATCGGGCTGTCGCGACACTAAAAACGATCGAGTTGACGGCGGCTTTGTTGTCGACAGCTGAAATGGTCGGCGGAACAAGCGCCGTGATCGATTACACGATTGATTATCTGAAAACACGAAAACAGTTCGGCAAACTGATCGGCGCCTATCAGGCGCTGCAGCATCCGACTGTCGACGCATATGTGGAGTACGAGCAGGCGCGCTCCCATCTTTATAGTGCGGCGTATTCTTTCAATGAGCAGGGTACGGGGGAAGTCGCGACGCGAATGGCCAAAGCGAAAGCAGAGAAAGCCTATGCTTACGCTGCCGATCGTTCAATTCAGTTTCATGGCGGGTTCGGTTTCACTTATGACTGTGATGCGCAGTTGCATCGCCGCCGCGCGCTATTTAACGCGTCGCAATATGGCGACGCCGCCTATCAGCGGAAGAAACTCGCCGAATTATTGTTTTGACATTCGTTGACCACGCGACGCCTTAAAGGATTGTTGTCATCCTGCGCGTGTCACCCCTGCGGGTTGACGGACGGAAACCGTCAACAGGACTCTTTAGTTCAATATATCCGCTCTCGGAGGGTATGGACGATTGCGCGCTATGGACCCCGTGAGTTCACGTTACAAGTGCAACACTGTTATGGTGATTGCTGCGATGGGACAGTTTTACGACCAGCTCGGTCTTGAAGAGCGCATAGAGATTTACCGTTTTCACAAAGCGGGTGAGAGCATTCGGC
>JBCDAD010000017.1:0-30668 GCA_039186325.1 Pseudomonadota bacterium
AAGTGATCGATGAACACGCGCTTCTTGACTACATAATCAAACAACGCTCGACGATCGCCGCCATTATTTTGCGAAATCTGAACGGCGACAAATGCGCTAGTATTCTCGCGATGACCGACAGTGAATTTTCGCGATCAGTACTATTGGAAATGTCGCGGATGTCACCTCCGTCCAGTGATATTATTGATATGATCAGTGATGCGATTGAAAAAGAGCTTTTGGCGCCGATAGCCGGCAAACCGGCTTTGGGTGATGCCGGCGCTATTGTTGGCGATATTATCAATAACCTGCCGGCTGAGAAACGAGACGAGCTGCTTGAACAGCTTGTGGAAGCGGATCAAGAGATTGGAAATGAAGTTCGCAAAGCCGTCTTGACGTTTGAGGAGTTACATGAACGCCTGCCGGGAGCGGCCGCGCCGCTGCTGCTTCGAGAAGTTGATCGCGATATCTTGATGAAAGCGCTGAAATATGCGGGCGAAAATGCGCCGCAGACGCTTGAGTTTTTGCTCGGCAATATTTCGAAGCGAATGGCCGAACAATATCGTGAAGAACTAGAGGAAATGGCCGAGTTAAATACTGATGATGGCGAAAAAGCGCAGCGTCAAGTAACGTCTGTTGTGAAGCGTCTGGCCAAAAGTGCGGAATTAAAGCTCGCGCCCGCAAGTTAATCTCTCAACAGTCACATAACGACGATTTCCGCATGTAGCGCACCAGCGGCTTTCACAGTTTTTAAAATATCAATTAACTCGCGCGGTCCGACGCCAAGAGAGTTTAACCCCTCGATTAAGTCTGACAGAGTTACGTTCTCGTCGAGAAGCGCAATTCGACGGTCGACATTTTGGTCTATGGCAACTGTAGTATCAGGCAATACAATCGTCTCGCCATTAGGAGAAAAGGGATTGGGCTGCGACACGACGGGTGTTTCCCGAACGGTAATCGTTAGGTTTCCTTGAGTCACCGCAAATCGCGAAATACGGACATCGGCCCCAAGGACTACAGTGCCGGACTTTTGGTCAATGACAATTCGGGCGGGCTGTTCTGGCGTAACAAGAATATTCTCTATAGCGCCGATCAGTTTCACCGGTCGCATTGGCGCAGCAGCGAGGTCGATTTCGATCGTGCCTGGATCGAGCATGGTCGCAATTGGAGATTGTATGCTTTCGTTGATAGCGGACTCGATGCGGCCGGCGGTGGTGAAATCTGGCGCACGGAGGGCGAGCTTCAGAACACGCATGTCTTCGAAACTAAATGTGACCTCTCGTTCGATTCTGGCGCCTTGAGGAATAGACCCGCTTGTTGGCGCGCCAAAGGTTACAGACGTTCCGGCGCCCTCGGCGCTAATTCCGCTCGCCAGAACTGGACCTTGAGCGACAGCATAAATTTCCCCGTCGGCTGCGCGCAGTGGCGTCATAACAAGTGTGCCGCCAAGTAAATTATCAGCGTCACCTATTGCCGAAACCGTTGCGTCGATGGCGGATCCGGCCCTTGCAAAAGGCGGTAAAGTCGCCGTAACCACGACTGCCGCTACATTCCGTGGGCGAAAATCTTCTCCTTGAACATTAACGCCAAGACGCTCTAACAAGCTTGATAATGCTTCTTCCGTGTAAGGTGAATTCCGTACGCCATCACCTGTGCCGTCGAGGCCGACAACGAGCCCATAACCGACCAGGTCATTACCGCGAACGCCTTCGATATCGACGATGTCTTTTATGCGCGCCGCCGCCCAACTGATGTCAGGGATCATCAATAGTGTACAGAAAAGGAAAATGAATAGATCTGTGCGCATATCCCGCCCTTAAATGAAATTCGCAAGGCTTAGCTGCGAGATCCGAGCCGTAAGGATAAAAGAAGTCTGGAGTTGTGTTTCCAGCTGCTGCAGCCGCGAGGCGACTTCGAATTGATCGACGCCGATCATTTCATTGTAAGACGCGGAGAGCGCCGTTTCCTCTGCATTCAGACGATCAAGACTATTTTTTATAGTTGATTCCGCAACGCCAATGCGTGCGCGAATACTAACCAAATCGGTTTCAGCGGCCAGTAGACCATTAGCGCTTTCATTTAGCGCCGCTTCGCGTAATGGAGCTGTTGGCGATTCCGCCGCAACTGCAGCCACCGCCAGATTGCGTAGTAAAGAACGGATCGGCGCTTCGTCTACTTTTGCGCTATATGCAACGATCTCGCCTTCCGAAACTTCAGCGCGAGGCGCGTCTCCATCGCCGCCCTGATAAATATTTGTCATAAAACCGCCGGCCGGGTCATTGAAATAGCTATCCAAGGCTGCGTCGAATGCGATTATATCGGGTGAAGCCGCATATAGTGTTCGTATATCGTTTAGAAGATTGTCCGCATCTGCGAGGGGCGTTTGGTCCACGGCGTCGCCACCGAATAGGGCGCGCCCTTCATACCGTTGATTGAAACTAGCGAATGCGCCGCGAAGATCTTGCGCTGCTTGGGCGCCTGCCTGAGCAATGCGCGCTTCATCTTCAAATCCGAGTGCGCTCGATAAATCAGCGCCAAGCGCCGTTGCGTCTGTCGCTGCATCTTCTAGCGCTGCTTGTGCGAAGGTGGCGCGACCCAATGCACGGTTTGCTGACAATTGATAAACGGCAATATCATTAATTGCCTTGCGCAGTAGTTGCGCATCGCCAATATCGCCGGCGAGCGCATTTTTTAAGTTTGCTTTTTGGCCAGTGACGATTTCGACGCGCGCTTCTTCACTTTGTGATTTAAGATCAGTAATCGCGGAGTTTAGCCTTGAGTATTGTAGTATCGTTGGAAATCCGTACGCCGTCATATTAGATCTCCAACAACCGTTGAATAAGCTGATCAATCGTTTGAATGACACGGGCGTTGGCCGCATAGGCTTGCTCGATTGTCAGGAGGTTTTGAAGTTCTCGATCCGTGTCAACGCCCGTCTCTTGAATTTCCGCATCGCTAAGCGCTTGCGACAATGCGGAAGCTGCCTCCCGTTCAGAGGCGCGCGACGCGGCGACGCCGCCAACTAACGACGTCACATGCGCCGCCGCTTCTGCAGCATTTAACTCGCTTGAGGCTTGCAGTGCTGTATGCGTGGGGCGACCATCGCTCATTGCCGCAATCAGGGACCGGACAAAACTGTCGCTGCCGGCTGCGGCCGGCTCCACAGCGCCCAGGCCATCACGGATGCGGTAAACATCGCCACCCTGGGTTGGATCGACGGCGCTATTGGTGACGATGCGCCCGGCCATTCCGATGAGATTGGAAGGGTCACCGGGCGCACCGGCGTCGGTAAATAAACCCGGCGCGCCAGCGGGCAGCGTCGGATCTAGTCCGGCTTCGGAAAACCTTTCAATTGCGTCAAGCGCCAACGCATCGAGATTTCGCGCCGCTTGCGGAATAATATCGTCGCGAACCGCAAACAGGCCCGCGATTGCGCCAGACTTCGGCGATTGTGCAGATGGCCCCCCCGGCGTGATTTCAACACCATCGACCGACAAGCCGGAAAGAGCGCCTGCACCTGAAGCATATTCGGATTGTGCTGTTATGACTGGTGTCGCGCTAAACGATAGTTTGCGCGCTGTTCCCGCAAGAAGAAAAACGCCTTCTGTCGTCATGAGATCGATTTTGCCGTCATCGCGCTGCAGCTCCCTTACGGGAAGACTCTCGTTAATGGCGTCAACAAGTCGTTGGCGTTGATCCAGCAGAGCCGAAACATCGGTGCCCGTAGCTGCGCCACGACTAATGGAGCTATTCAGGTTCTCAATTTTTTGGAGTGCGGCATTGATATCGTCAACTCTGGCGGCGATCTCGTTATCGGCCTCAGCTCGTGTCGTCTGCAGACCACGTTCAATTCGAACGAAAGCATCCGTCAGGCCATTTGCGGCTGAGACGACCTTTTGCTGCGCAGCTGTATTATCAGGTGCGTCGGCAAGCGCTCTCAGACTACTCTCTAATTCCACATATTTTTGAAAAAGCGCATTTGCATCTTCCGGGCCGCCTAGCAGGTCGCTGGCCTTTCCAAGAGCTGTGGCAGCGGCATTTTCAAAAGCGAGTTCCCCGTCGGCGATGCGGCGTTCATAAGTGATGGCGGCGTTTTCCGCCCGCGTGACACCAGAAACAGTGACGCCAGCGCCAACGCCGCCGGTCACCCGTTCGCTCAGCGTCACGTCGCGCCGGCTGTAGCCGTCTGTAAGCGCGTTGGCGATATTGTTCGACGTGACGTTCGCGCGTTGCGCGGCAGCTGAAAGACCCGATGAAGCGTTGGCGAGAGCTTGAGAAATTGTCATGACGGCGCCGTCTTTCGCTCAGTTTACCGAATGATATCCGTTGTTTCCTGAAGCATTTCATCAACGGTTTGAATGATCTTGGCGTTCGATGAATAAGCCCGTTGCGTTTGAATAAGATCAGTCAATTCACCGGCGATATCTGTTGTCGATTCCGTTAGCGCAAAACCCACCGTTAGTCCGGCCGGCCCATCACCGGCGTCCCAGAAATAGACGTCACCAGAGTCTTGCGTTACGCGAAAAGCTTGATTGCCGACAGCATCGAGGCCCTTATAATTTGGAACATCCGCAACCGGAATCTGATAAATGGTGCGCCGAAATCCGGTATCATAAAGCGCCTGCAGGAATCCGCGTTCGTCAATCTCAATGCTGCTGAGATTGCCGATTGGCGCGCCGTCTTTTGTTACAGCAAGTGGGGAGAAACTAGCTGATAATTGTGTGAGCGGTGTGGAGTCGCCGGGGGCGCCAATAAATAGTTCGATAGGGCTGCCTGCCGTATTAAATGTGACATTTCCAGTCGTCGCATCGAAGGCCGCGCCGCCGCCAGCCGAAACAGACAGGATGGAGCCTCCGCCCGAGACACTATCATCAAATACAACTGTAAAGTTCCCAATTGATACAGTCGGGTCCCCAGCCTGATCAAAAATGTCGACTGACCATTCGTTGCTGGCGCCAGCGCCAGGAATTGTCGGGGTGAATTCCAGATTGATCGACTGTGAGCGACCAAGTGTATCAAAATACTCAATTGGTAACGTATACGGAGCACCCGCACTACCGGCTTGTGTGTCCGCTGCTGGTAGGTTGACGCCGAGTTGAATGCGGGTCGTTGGAGATGCGGCGAATTGATTGAGATTGACGCGGACGGGTTCAAGGCCGGTGATGCTATCGCGAACAGGAGCGCCGACATCGCCGTTGACGTCGGCCGGCCAACCGAGCAGGTGAAGCCCACTCAGTGTGCGAAGGTATCCGTCTTCGTCGGCGGAAAAAGCACCCGTCGCGGTCATCATGAAGGCGCGGTCAGTCGGCGCCGCATCTACGCCGCCTATATCGGTCACGGGAAGCATGCCGCGCCCGCTAATCGAAATATCCGTTGAATTTTCCGTTGTAACGAGCGCGCCTTGGGCGCCGGCGTCGCGAAAAGTCATTGCTCGAACGCCGCCTGCGGAGTAGGCGCCGCTGGTCTGCTGCAGGACCATATCGGCAAACTCCGTGTCGACACGTTTGTATCCAAAAGTCTGTGAGTTCGCGATGTTATCAGAGATTGTCCCAAGCTTTACGGCGTTGACCGCAAGCCCCATGACGCCGGCATTGAGAGACGATGAGATTCCCATAAAACAACCTTTTCGCGATATAAAGCTATAATTCGCGTTAAAGTAGTATAATGGGAGACTTAATACTTCGCTAATCTGACGATGGATCGGTTCGTGTTTGATGCGAAAGCAAAGTCACTGCTATCCGGCGGTTCTGAGCGGCGAACGGATCTGGCGACACCGGTTCGGTATCCGCTTTGCCCGTGACTTCAGCAATCTGATCAAAGCTTACGCCGTTAGCGATCAGTAACCGCCGCGCCGCATGCGCCCTGTCCGTAGACAATTCCCAATTTGAATAGCGCCCGTCGCCTGAATACGCACGGGCGTCCGTGTGGCCGACGATTGCCATTTTGTTTTCGACGGTTGCAAGAATTGGAGCGATTACAAACAGAAGTTCGCCGAGCAAAGCAGAAGGCGCAGGCGAGCCTAGATTGAAAAGTGGGTCGCCGTCGGCGTCGACAAGTTCGACGACCAGTCCATCCGGCGTCATACGGGTCTGAACATGTCGGGCCAGATCATTTTCAACCACATCGAGTGTTGCGTCGTTGATTTCGGTCTCTAGATCGCGAAGGTCTTCAGCATCTCTAGGTTCATCATTTTCGCCTTCGTTCTTTAAATGAGTTTTCGGTAAATCCGCCGTAGCGCCGACACCGTCTTGTATTAGCGTATCTTCGCTAAGGACAGACGAACCATTGAGTGCGCCTGAGCCGCCGCCGGACACTTTACTGATTGGTATGGACGGATTGAAATAGTCTGCGAGCCCTTTGCGCTGCTCCTCCGTTGTTGCGTTAAGCAGCCACATTAGCAGAAAAAACGCCATCATCGCCGTGACAAAGTCCGCATACGCAACTTTCCACGCGCCGCCATGGTGGGCATGCCCGGCGGACTTTTTTACTTTTTTTATGATGACCGGCGCCTGACCGGGCTTTGTTTCCGCCATGGGGAATTCGGGGCCTTTAAAACAAGTGGTATTCGATATACACCATATGAGGGTGTATATTATTTGAAACAATTAATAGTTGTTTTACCGAACCTCACAAGAATGAGCGGATGAGAAAAGAAGACATCACTCCGCATGAGATGCTCTTGCAGCGGAAGATTAATTCAAGCGGTGCAACTGGTTCTGCACAGCGGCGACTGGAGTGTATGGTCAATGATTGGATTGGCTTGCAAGCCAGGGCGCTAAGTGGGTTTTTTCAATCCCGTATCCTTGTGGTGTTGTCTGAGAAGCTGGTCGATAGCTGGGAAGCCGTTACCAATAAATTCGATGGTGGGGCCGCTTATCTGATTACCAATGACGACCACGAAGAGATTGTCGTGGAGTTAGACGCGAAACTGGTGTCGACCGCAGTGAATTGGTCTGTTTCCAGCGTAATAAAATGCGGTGGAGATAGTGGCGACATGATTGATCGAGCAATTGCTTCTTCGGTTGCGCTTTGTGTTGCGGGCGGTCTGGCGACTTCGGAGGATGAAGATTCGCGTGCAGCTACGCTACCGGGACAGGTGGCCGCCATGGCGACTCGCGTGATTGATCTGGACGTGTCGCAAACGACGCAGCCCTGGGCGATGGTGAAGTTTCGAGCCTCAACCGAGTCGAATGAACCGTTAGGTGAAATTACGATTCTGACGCCAATTGAAAATCTGCCGAAAAAAGACTCTGGTGAGGAAACACTGTCACAAAACGCAGAAGAGTGGTGTAGCGTTCGCGATACCGTTATTGGTGACCTGTCAATTGCGGTACACGCAGTAATTGGCCGCCAGATGATCGATTATTCAGAGTTAGCGGCAATAGGCGCCGGGAACGTGCTGCGATTAACCAACGCAACGGCGGACATAGCGAATTTGGTTGTCAATAAAAACGGCAATTTGAAAGAAATCTCCGCAGGTATAGTTGAGCCGGTACGCGGTATGCGAACAATAAAAATTGATAAAGAGAAACTGGGATCCGGATACGTCGCTTAAATATCTGCGATCGCTTCTATCTTTATGAGTATGGCGCCGGCGGCGACTTGATCGCCGGCCGTTGCATCAACCGACACAATCTCTCCGTCGATACTCGCGAAAATCTCGTGTTGCATCTTCATCGCCTCCAAAATGGCCAGTCGATCGCCTTTGGCCACCGACTGGCCTTTAGAGACAAAGAGTTCGGCCAGTAGCCCATGCATGGGTGCTGTAATGGCGCCTTCTCCAGCTTGCTCGTTAGAAGCTGCTGGAATTGCATTGAGATTTTCAATGTCGAAGTCGCGGCCATCTATTGAGATAAAAATGCGGCTGTTAACCGGCGCGCCAACAGGGCAATGAAAGTGCGTGATGATATTCTCCCCATTGATCGAACAATGGGCCGTAGCCTCGTTTTGTTGATCCACTTCGAGAATGGCGTGTTTCTCGCCGAGTTGCGTTTCGTAGCGATTAGCTCCCAGCGACGTTAGCGTAACATCGAAAGCCGTGTCGTTATAGCAAAGCCGATAAGGAGATTTGATCTTAGTAGCGCTCGACCATCCATTTAACCCGACCATTGGCGCAATTGCACGAGCGGACATCTTCGCTTCTGCGTCGCGGAAAAGAAGCGCCGAAGCCACAAGGACCGCATTCGAAGTAAGATCGGCGTGATCACTCCTACTCAAGGGAAAATGCTTTTCGATAAAGTTTGTTGTTGCTTCACCCGCGGCAAAGACGCTGTTTTCGAGCGCATCGATGAGGAACGAGCGATTAGTGGTCAGTCCGAAACACTTGGTGTTCTTCAGTGCTCTCGTAAGCCGCTGTCGCGCCTCTCGGCGGGTCGGGCCGTGTGCGATCACCTTGGCAATCATTGGGTCGTAATATGGCGAAACTTCTGATCCGGTCGAAACCCCTGCGTCGACCCGAACACCGACCCCGTCCGCAGCTTGCCAATACGCTATATTTCCAGTCGCCGGCAGAAATTCATTTGCCGGATCTTCAGCATACAATCGCGCCTCGATGGCGTGCCCTGATATTTCTATGTCCTCTTGCAAAATACTAAGAGCGTCGCCGCTTGCGATCCGGAATTGCCATTCGACAAGATCCAGACCTGTCACCAATTCTGTCACAGGGTGCTCGACTTGCAAACGCGTGTTCATCTCAAGGAAATAAAATTCACCATTGGAATCGAGTAGAAATTCAACGGTGCCGGCGCCAACATATCCAATATCTTGAGCTGCTTTAACCGCTGCCTCGCCCATTTTCCGACGCAGTGTTTCATCAAGGACAGGAGAGGGGGCTTCTTCCAATACTTTCTGATGACGACGCTGAACCGAACAATCGCGTTCGCCAAGATGAATCGTATGTCCATAGCTGTCTGCCAGAACCTGAATTTCCACATGCCTCGGCGCCATGACAGCTTTTTCAAGGATAAGAAATCCCGATCCAAAAGCGTTGGCCGCCTCCGAGCGGGCGGTCGACAGAGCATCTGATAATTGATCCGCTTGCGTTACAAGTCGCATGCCTTTGCCGCCGCCGCCGGCCGCGGCTTTGACCATAACGGGAAACCCTATCCGTCCCGCTTCATTCTTTAGTGTTTGGTCATTTTGATCGTCCCCTTGATATCCCGGGATACAGGGGACGCCAACGTCTATCATCCGGCGTTTGGCGCGCGCTTTGTCTCCCATCAACTCGATCGCGTCCGGTGTTGGCCCGACAAATATGATATTAGCGTTCTGGCAGGCCTGGGCGAATTCCGCATTTTCAGACAAAAACCCGTAGCCCGGATGAATTGCGCCAGCGTTCGTTTTCTTCGCGGCGGCGATGATATTGTCGATCAAAAGGTAGGATGCATTGACAGGCGCGGGACCAATGCGAATGGCATCGTCAGCGGCCGCGACATGCGGGGCGAATTGATCGGCGTCTGAGTAAACTGCAATGGTGCGTAACCCCATATTCCGCGCCGTGCGAATAATGCGACATGCAATCTCGCCTCGGTTTGCGATGAGCACAGAGTCAAAAGCTCGATGGAGTTTCGTCATCTTTTCCCCGGTGGTATTTACCAGTGCGCACGCTTACATGCGCGCCACGCCAAAACTGTTCGGTCGAACCGTTCGTTGTCGCCCTTCCGAAACGGTCGCCAGCAAAAATGCAAGCGTTTTCCGCGTATCGCGTGGGTCTATCATCCCGTCATCAAGCATGTGGCCAGAGGTATAAAAGGCGCTTGATTGGCGATCGAAAAGATGGGCAAGCATTTTTTCCTGCATCGCAAGTTGCTCTCGATTGACATCGACGCCTTTAGCGGCGGCCTGCCCCTCCGCCACAATCGTCATCACCTGGCCAGCTTGCTCGCCACCCATCACGCCGGTTGAAGCATTTGGCCAGGTAACACAGAAGTCGGGGTCATACCCGCGACCGCACATACCGTAATTTCCCGCGCCAAAACTTGCGCCAATCATAAATGTGATACGCGGCACACCGACATTCGTTGTCGCCTGGATCATTTTTGATCCGTGTTTGATCATGCCGCCTTGTTCGTAGTGTTTTCCAACAAGATAACCGGTGGTATTCTGGAGAAAGACGATTGGCGTGTCAGATTGATCGCACAGTTGAAAAAACTGCGCCGCTTTCACCGCACCGTCCGGATCAATCGGGCCATTATTACCGATCAAACCACAGGGCATCCCGTACACTTCCGCATGAACGCAAACGGTGGATACGCCAAATCCCGGTTTGAAATCAGTGAAGTCGGATCCATCAACAACCCGCGCAATCACTTCGCGGACGTCATATGGCTTTTTATAATCGACAGGGACGACGCCCAGAATTTCGTCAGGATCAAATTCCGGTTCGTGAAATGATGGCGTTGGCGCGATTGTGCAATGGCGATTCCAACCCAGTCGTCCGACAACCTCGCGCGCAATTAGTACCGCCTCGCTATCATCTTCAGCTAGATACTCAGCTAATCCGGAAACAGTGGCGTGCATTTGCGCGCCGCCGAGTTCTTCGTCGGTCGCAATTTCTCCGGTCGCCGCCTTGAGCAATGGCGGCCCGGCGAGGAACGCCTTGCCCCGATCCTTGACAGCGATCACGTAGTCAGATAATCCGGGCATATATGCGCCGCCGGCGGTAGATGATCCGTGTAGAATTGAAATGACAGGAAGGCCCGCTGCGGAAAGACGCGCGAGGTTAGCGAATAAACTCCCGCCAGCGATGAAACCCTCGACGGTGTAGTTCAGTAAATCGCCGCCAGCGCTTTCGACTAGATGTACAAAAGGCGTTTTTTGTTGCAAGGCGATTTCTTGTGCGCGTTTGAGCCTGTAGCCGCCAGCAACAGTCATGGCGCCAGCCTTGATGCCGCTATCATCTGTTACGACCGTGCATCGCACACCGTTGATAAAACCGATTCCCGACATGATCGTCGAGCCGGGAATAGATTTTTCTTCGTCATCAGTATCTTGCAGATATCCGGCGATATTACTGATTTCGAAATAGGGCGCACCGGGATCAAGAAGCCGCACTAATCGATCTCGTGGCAATAACTGACCCCGCGACTCGAAGCGTTCTTTTCGTTTTGCGGAGCGGACGGGAGCCCGCAAATTCAATTCCTGGAGTTTTTCGACAAGCGCAAGCATCTCCTGGTGGTTTGTCTGGTAGGATGCTGAGGTTGTGTCAATTTTTGACCGAAACACCGTCATTTAAATTTGTCCGCAATATCAATTGAAACTGGAATAGGACAAGCCAATAAAATTTGCGCAAAACCTTTTCCTTGCGGATCATTTCGGAGCGATGCGACGCCCCCACCGCCGAGAACATTATCAATGAGAAAATTGACAGAGTTGCTGCCAGGTAAAAAATACCGCTGCACGCAGCTCGCGTCTGCACCCGTTGAGATGAAATGCGCCAAACGATCAGCCACCATTTGTTCGTCAAGTGCGGCCCAGATATAGGGGAGATATTCTGGATCGCGCGCGATAACGCCAATATTCGCTTTGTCGCCTTTATCGCCAGACCGACCCCACGCCAAGTTAATCAGCTGTGTTTCTGTGGTGACGTCAACCGGCGTCGCTGGGGGTGTTGGTCGATCGAAACGCATCGTGTCGATTGGCGCGCCAACCGAATCCACAAAGTCGATTATCTCGTCATCTGTTTCTATACAAATAGACAAATCACTTTTTGGCGTAGGATAGGAAAAGAGTCGCACGACTGGCGACGGTTTTGGGCGCGCCCCCGCAAACCCGGACAGTCCCGGCGGTGTCGCCAATCCAAGACCCGCTGCTTCTTTCAAGAATACGCCCGCGCCCATCGCATCCTCGTGTTTTGCTGCGATCTTGATGACGACCTCCCGCGAGGATTTGATGGTCCGAAAATCACCAAACTGGCTTTCTGATCCGATGATCTCAACGCTTGTTTCGGTGAAATCGCCTGCATTGTATTGGCGAAAAGTGTTGCGGGCGCGTTCGAATATCGCGTCGGCTGCGCGTCGGGCCTTTTTGGCCGCGTCAATACCGTAATAGGTCAGCGTGACGCCCACTCGAAATCCGTCCTGGTAGGTTAGACTGGTTTTGTAGGTATCTGGCGCAGGGCGACCTTTGGCAGGACTTATCTGGACCTTATCCGACGCAATCTCTTTGATCGAAACATCTGAGAAGTCGCATATTACATCCGGCAAAATGTATGCTTGGGGATCACCGATCTCGTACAACATCTGTTCAGCGACGGTCCCGACAGTAACAATTCCGCCGCTACTTGCCGGCTTCGTAACCGAAAACGAACCATCCGGAGCGATTTCGCAGATCGGGTAACCGATATTGGCGATGTCCGGGACCGCCTCCCAATCTGTAAAGTTACCGCCGGTTGCTTGGGGCCCGCATTCCAGAATGTGCCCAGCAAGCGAACCGCTGGCCAGTTGATCCCAGTCGTCGTTCTCCCATCCAAATTCATGAATCAAGGCGCCGAGAGTGACGGCGGAGTCGACGCATCGGCCGGTTATAACGATGTCGGCGCCTCGGCTGAGCGCCTTGGCGATGGGGAATGCACCGATATACGCGTTGATCGAGGCTATTTTATCAGTATCAGGAAATAAAACACCAGTGAACATCTCTTTCGGTGATGTTTTGGCTATGGCGTCTTTGTGTTCCGTCAGGTCGTCCCCGGTGATGACCGCAACGCGCAGCGCCAATCCCGCATCTTTTACCGCTTTGCGTACAGCGGCGCCGCAGGCTAATGGGTTTACGCCGCCGGCATTTGCAATCAGCTTGACCCCTTGGCGAGAAATTTCACCAAGATTGGGGCGAAGCGCGCTTGAAATGAAATCGGTTGCAAATCCTGCGTCCGGATTTTTTGCCTTGGCGCGCGCCATAATCGACATCGTGATTTCGGCCAGATAATCAAAAACAATGTAATCGAGATCACCAGCCGCGAGGAGCTGCGGTGTTGCAATAGCGCTGTCGCCCCAATACCCGCTTGCGCCGCCAATACGAATAGGTTTGTCAGTCATTATCCCGGCTTCACGGCTTTTTTGGGCGCAAGGGTTGTCATTCATACTTGAATTAAGAGCCATTCACTAATACTGAATTGCGCTCAGCGTCGTCAAGCCTTAAGTGAGACGGCGGTGAAAATTATCGCTTATCAAACTGTCAGGACGGCGTCTGTGAGCAATGGGACGAAAACGACCGGAAAAAAGCGCGGTAACCTTGCACAGGCCGCGACGCTCAGGGAAAAAGTTCAGTCTAAAGAGAATAAGATTATCCGCGCGGCTTACGAAATATTCGTCGCCCGTGGTTATGCAAAAACGACGATTTCTGATGTCGCCTCAAAAGCTGAGGTCGCAGAGGGAACTGTCTACCTTTACTTCAATAACAAGCATGCGCTCGCTGTTGCAGTGCTGGCGGCTTTCTATCAGCGTTTGACGGCGGGCGCGCGACACGGCGTTGCATCGAGGGCGTCCACAGAAGACCGTTTATCTTTTCTTGCAGAACATCATTTGCAGACCATCATCAAAGAGCGGCGTTTGATGGAGATGCTTGCAAGTCTCGACCGAGATATAGACAATTACGAGGGAAGCGAAATCTACAAAATGAACCGCGCCTATGTGGCTGTTTTTGATCGTGTTCTCAGAGATGGAGTGGAGCGCGACGATATTGACGGTTCAATTTCGCAATGGGTCTTACGAGACATGTTCTTCGGTGCGCTCGATTACGCGATGCGCACGATGCTGATCAAAAAAAGCCGACGAAATTCTATCGACCAGGTGGTGTCCGACCTGGTGCGCATGATCGTCATTTCTGATCGCGAAGCTGCGATGACGATGGACAAGCGCCTAAGCAATGCGGCCATGAGAATTGAGCGGGCTGCCGCTCGAATGGAAAAGATCGCATCTGTAACCAAGTGATGTCGCGAGTATATCGCCATTTAAAATAGTTGCCAAACCGCCGCGTACCGCCAGAATGCAAAGCGACGGAGAAACATGCCATATAAATTCAACCCTTCGTTGCGGTGACGCATTGTAAGACCTTTTCTTTGCAGCGATCTAATGGCTTTTTTATTGCGCTCCGGTATAGATGCGTTAACGCGAAACTGAATATTGTTTGAGCGATAGAGTTTTGCGATTATTCCCGTTTTGGTGAGCGCAAGATGTTGATTGGGAGGCGGCGAAATGCGGGTTCAAAGATTTTTGGGTATCGCGTCTGCTGTCGCTCTGGTTATTGGTTGTGGTGCTGAAGGCGATGTTGAGACCGCTGAATCTATCCGTCCGGCGAAGTTGGTGACTGTTGAGGCGGCGACAAATCAGAGAAATTTATCCTTTCCGGCTGTCGTCCGCGCTGCAGAATTTGCAGAGCTCACATTCCAAATTGCCGGCGAAATTCGAGAATTAAGTGTTCTGGAGGGCCAGACTGTTGAAGAAGGTTTTGTGATTGCAAAACTGGATCAACGAAACGCGGCGAACGCTCTTGCGCAAGCAAAAGCGGAATACAGCAATGCGGAAGCTGAGTATCAACGGGCGCGCCGTCTGGTTGAGCAAGACGCAATTTCGCGAAGCACCCTTGATGGCCGCCGAACCCAGCGCGACATCGCCCAGGCGGCAATGAACTCTGCACAGAAGTCCTTCGATGACACGGTTTTGTCTGCGCCGTTTGATGGCGGCATTTCGAGAGTTTACGGACGGCGCTTTCAAAATGTACAGGCCAAAGAAGCTATCGCTGTTATCCAGAGTAACGAAGTTGAAGCGGTGATTAACGTACCGGGGACGATCATCGCACGTGTGCCGCAGCTGTTGCCGGTCGGCACAACGGTCACGCTCGATGCGGCGCCCGACCTCGCCATCCCGGCGGAATTTAAAGAAAGCTCAGGCGTCGCTGATGAGAATACGCAGACTTACGAGATTACATTCACATTTACGCCGCCTAAAGAGCTATTAATTCTGCCCGGAATGACAGCAAATGTTCAGTCGACGTTTCTCTTTGAAGGCGCGAAAGACATTATTCCAGACGGCATCGCAACGCCCCTTTCAGCAATTCTGTCAGAAGGTGGAAAGCGTTATGTTTGGCTTGTTGATACGGATTCGATGACGCTTTCCAAGCGGGAAGTTGAAGTCGTCGCCGACACAGCCGAAAATGTTATCGTGACAAGCGGGCTTAACGGCGGCGAGACTATTGTTGCTGCAGGCGTTCCCTTTTTCCATGACGGCATGACCATACGCTCATGGTCGCCTGAATGAGCGCATAAAGATGAATATTGCCGAGCTCTCAATCAAAAACCCGCTAATTTGCGGCATACTGATGGTAATCGCTCTCGTCGGCGGGTGGTTAGCTTATCAGAACATGGCGCGATTTGAAGACCCGGAATTTACAATCCGAATAGCAAAAGTCTTCACCCAATATCCTGGCGCCAGCCCGGAAGAGGTGATGAACGAGGTTACCGAACCGCTTGAGACAGCGTTACAGCAATTAGCGGAGGTGAAGTCCGTTGAATCTATTTCAAGCGATGGCTTGTCAGATATCAGCGTGGAAATTCGTTACGCCGCATCTCCGTCAAAGGGCGATCTGCAACTGGTTTGGACAAAAGTCAGGAACAAGATCAACGACGCCCAAAACGATCTACCGCCCGGCGCAGGGCCGAGCATGGTCAATGATGATTTCGGCGACGTTTACGGCGTTTACTACCTTCTGACTGGCGATGGGTATTCGCCGGCTGAATTATTGAGCTACGCCAAAACGCTCCGGAAAGAGTTATTGCTTGTTGAGGGGGTCGCAAAAGTCAGCATTGTCGGCGAGCAAGAAGAAGTCATCTATGTCGAGATCTCTCGGGAACAGGCGGCGCAGCTTGGCGTGTCGATTAATGAAATTTACGACACGCTCGCGCAGCAAAACACGGTTACAGGCGCTGGAGATCTCATTCTAGGGGATCAGCGCGTTATCATTGATCCTTCGGGCAAGATCGATTCGGTGGACGCAATTCGAGGCCTGGTCATTGGCGATAATGCAAGCGGCGGCGTCACGCGTCTGGGCGCCATTGCCAATGTGACGCGCGGATATCGTGAGCCGCCGGAGAAAATCATTCGCTATGACGGCGCGCCGGCGCTTGGTATTGGTATTTCTAATGTCGCGGGCGCGAATGTCGTAAAAATGGGCGATGCGGTCGACGCCAAACTTGCCTCGCTCGACAGTCAAAGACCTGTCGGCATGGTGCTTCATGAATATTACCATCAAGGCAAAGTCGTTGACGAAAGCATTCAGGCCTTTGCGGGCAATGTGGTTGCCGCGCTAGCGATTGTGTTTACGACACTCTTTGTATTTATGGGATTCCGCTCCGGTCTCGTCATGGGCGCAACGGTCCTGTTGACCATGGCCGCAACGCTTTTGATTATGTGGATTGGCGGCATTCCGATGCACCGGATTTCGCTCGGCGCATTGATTATCTCACTTGGTATGCTGGTCGATAATGGCGTTGTTATCACTGATGGCATCCTGGTGGGCGTCAACAAAGGGCGCGATAAGCTAGAGGTCGCCAAAGAGGTCGCCCGAAAAAATATGAAACCGCTCTTGGGTGGAACGCTGGTCGGTGTGATCGCCTTTGCGCCCATCGGTTTTGCTCCGGGTTCTACAGCTGAGTTTACCGGGTCCTTATTTTGGGTCGTTTTTATCGCGCTTGGTCTGAGTTGGTTGCTTGCGTTCACGATCACACCGCTTTTTTGTTACTGGGCTTTCCCGCAGCGACAGAAAAACGAAAACGAGGGCGATAAGCCTGACGGTCGTTTCATGTCCTGGTACAAAGGGATCATCCGATTGGTCCTGGCCAATAAAGCAGTATCGCTACTTTCAGCCACTGGCGTTTTCGTCTTTGCGATTTGGGGATTTCAGTTCGTGAAGGTCGGGTTTTTCCCTGCATCCACTTCGCCTCAGGTGGTTGTCGATTATTTTCTACCCGACGGCACCGACATATCCCGGAGCCGAACGGATATGGTAATGATCGAAGAGTACGTGTCTCAATTGGATGGCGTTGAACATGTTCAGACGACGGTTGGAGGCGGCACTTTAAGGTATATGTTGGTTTATGAGGCAGGGTCAGACGATACGAGTTTTGGACAGGTACTGATCAAAACCTCTGATTACAGAGAAAATGATCGCCTTGTCGGTGAAATCCAAGAATATCTTGACGCTAATTTTCCAGACGGTCTGGCGAAGGTCTGGAAATTCCAAATGGGTCCCGGCGGAGGTTCCAAGATCGAGGCGAGTTTTTCTGGCCCCGACCCGGCGGTGCTGCGCGGGCTCGCCGCACAAGCAAAAGCTATCATGGCTGCTGACGGTGGCGCGATACAGATCAAAGACGATTGGCGCCGCCAGGAGCCGGTGATTGAACCGCTCTTTTCTACAAATAAGGCGGAGCGGGTCGGCATTTCCCGGAAAGATGTCGCCGAGGCGTTGGAAGAAAATTTCAAAGGTGTACAGCGCGGTGTTTATCGCGAAGGAGATGAACTGATTCCGATTATTTCAAGGGCGCCTGCGCGCGAACGCATTGATCCCTGGAATATGGCGGCAATTCAGATTTTGAGTTCAAGCACTGGTCAAACCGTTCCAATGGCCCAAGTTATTGATGACGTCGAATTGGTTTGGCGAGATGGAAGGCTCTTGAGAACTGACCGAGTTTTGACCATCAAGGCGCAGTGTGATCCGGCGCTCGGCGTTGTAACGGACGATCTTCTCACGCGTCTGCGTCCGCAAATTGAGAGTATATCGCTTCCAGACGGGTATGCGTTTGCGTGGGAGGGCGAGTATGGAGACTCTTCAGAAGCGCAATCAGATTTAGCCAGCACTATTCCGCTTGGTTTGCTTGCGATGATCCTCGTCGTCGTTTTTCTTTTTAACGCGTTACGCCAACCGATCGTAATCTGGTCAATTGTGCCGCTCGCGATCGTCGGCGTCACTTTTGGACTGGTTGTCACCCAGACACCGTTCGAATTTATGGGCATTCTAGGTTTATTATCTTTGTCCGGATTGTTAATCCAAAACTCTCTCGTTTTGGTGGACAGCACCGATGATATGATCGCTCAGGGAATGCCGCGATTTGATGCGTTGGTTGAGTCGGCGGCTAGTCGGTTGCGTCCGGTGACGATGGGCGCTTTCACAACTGTTCTTGGAGTTATGCCGCTTTATTTTGATGCTTTCTTCCGGTCGATGACGGTGGTTATCGCCTTTGGACTGAGTTTTGCGACAATCATCACGCTACTCGTTACGCCGGCGCTCTACGCATTGGTCTTTGGTGTTTCTAAAAACGAAACAGCCGCGAAACGTAATTTGGATACCCAACAGGCGATGGCGGCGCAATGAAACAACATGTGTTTAGTATCGTCGCGTTACTCATATTCGTCGCAAGTGGATGCGCGTCGATCGGCGATCCAGAGCGCGCCCGCGGGATCGCGGCGGCCGCCTTGCCGGAAGCGCCCGTCGCATGGGCGGCGGCCCAACAAGGCGAATCCGTAGAGGTTGGTTGGATCGCAAAGCTCGGCGATCCGGTATTAAACCGTTTGGTCGTCGAAGCGCTGGAAAACAATCGGAACCTTCAAGCTGCTGCGGCGTCAATCGATGAGGCGCGCGCATTGGCGGCGCAGGCCGGCGCGCCGCTTTTGCCGTCAGTCGACATTACAGCGTCCGGCGCGCGGGCGGGCAATATTGAACTCCCCAGCGCGCCGTCCTATGGGGTTGGTGCGCAATTGAATTGGGAGATTGATGTATGGGGACGCGTGCGTGCAGGTCGAAATGCCGCCGCGATGGGGCTTTATTCGCAAGAGGCGGATTTTCTCTTCACGCAATACTCGATCGCTGCGGCTGTCGCACAGACTTATTTCCAGCTTATTGAAGCCGGATTGCAGCTAGGTGTTTCCCGTCAATCGCTAGCAGCATTGGGGCGAACACAGGAAATTGTCAGTGCACAGCGCGATATAGGTGCCGCCAGCGGTCTCGATCTTGCGCTCGCGCAAACAGATCTGGCCAACGCCAAAGACGCTGTCATTGACGGTGAGGGCGCCCGGCGCGGCGCTATGCGCGCGCTTGAAGTTTTATTGGGTCGTTATCCTGCCGGAATTATTGACTCTGCGAATGCGCTGCCATCACTTCCGGCACGGCCCGGCGCTGATACGCCATCTTCTTTGCTCGAGCGTAGACCCGACCTCATTGCTGCAGAGCTTTCGGTGGCCGCTGCATTCAATAATGTTCAAGCGGCGCGCGCGGCAAGACTGCCAACATTTAGTCTGGCGAGTTCGATCAACGGTGCGTCGCCCGAACTGGCAGATGTTCTGGATCCGGAAAATGTTGCGTGGCAGGTCGCAGGAAATTTGTTGGGTCCCCTGTTTGACAATGGTCTGCGCAAATCGAGGGTCGACGAAGCCAGCGCGAAAGAAAGTCAGGCCATTGCAGCATACGCTCAAGCCGCGATAACAGCGTTTCAGGAAGTCGAAAACAGCCTCGATCAGAATGCTGTTTTGGCGAACCGGGAGGCGGCGTTGAAAGAGGCGGCGGCGAATGCATCGGCGGCTCTCGACCTTGCCCAGATACGATATCGCGAAGGCGAAACGAATCTGTTGGACGTTCTGCAAATCCAGTCCAGCAAGTTCGCCGCCGACAGTGCGCTTGTCCGGGTGCAAAGTCAGCAACTGCAGGAATGGGTGACCTTAAATCTCGCGCTCGGCGGGGGTTGGTGAACGCGTTCCGTTGTTTTGGCTTTCAATAAGAGTTTAACGTCGCACGCCATAAACGCGCCATTGCCATTGTCGGGCCCGGCAGGCTAGATGGCGTTTGTGCGGATTGTTATTTTCATTCTTGTCCTTTTACTCGTCGTTGTGATTGCATTGATATCGATTGCGATGACAGCGCAGGGCGGCATGCCGACTGGCGGCGACCATCCTGTAATTAGCAATATGTCAGTGGGCGGATCGGGTTATGATCGTACTGGCCCGATCTTGACTCAGGTTTTTGTCTGGCAGTGTTCCGTCATCATATTTGCGATTCTGATGATTTCGCTTGGCGTGCCCAAAAAGCGCCGGACGATTAAAGTCTATCTGTCGCTAAGCGCTTGCGCGCTTGTGTCGATAGCGGTTTGGTCGGCGTTGTTCCTCGCATATCGCGCTTATCTGGAAAGCGGGAGTACGATGTATTTCCTTGGATTCCCAGTTGCATCAGCGTGGATGGTTTATGGAATATGGATTGGCCATCTGCCGCTGACCGTGATCTATGTATTCGGTTTTCACAAGCGCATTTTTACAGAAAAAGACCAGGCCGAATTTGCGGCCATTCTGTCGGACCATCAGAAACGACGGGCGGAATAATGGAGCCGCATCGCCAGCTTATTGTCCTATTTTGTGTCGGCGCTTACATGGCGTTCAGTATCGCAATTGGCTTGTGGGCGATACGCCGGACAAAATCAGCGAATGATTTTTTTGTCGCCGGCCGTTCGCTTGGACCGTTGGTGGTTGGCATGGCGGTGTTTTCCAGCACGCTAAGTGGGTTTGGTTTTGTGGGCGGCCCCGGTCTCGTATACAAAACAGGCCTGAGTTCTTTTTGGATGGTGTGCGTATCATCCCTCGGTTACGCCATCGCTTTTTTTCTTGTCGCGAAGCGTATCCGCCTAATTGCGGAAGTTTATGATACCGTTTCACTGCCGGACGTTCTTGCGCTTCGATATAACAGTGAAACTGTCAGGCTTTTGAGCGGCGTTACGATTCTTCTTGGCGTACTCGGATATTTAGCCACACAGATTTTGGCTATGGCGTTTGTACTCCAGTCCATTCTTGCGCAAACGCCGATGATTGGCGATATCGGCCTTATCAATTGTGCAATTATCTCTTTATCCGTACTTGTCTTTTATTCCTATACGGGCGGGATTGTCGCGTCAGTGTATACTGATCTTGTCCAGGGGCTTGTAATGATGATCGCCGGGGTGCTGGTGGTCTTCGCGGCGGCGAGTGTATTTGACGGCGGGCTGACAGAGGCGTCGCAGGTCATATTTGCGGACGATCCCGAGACAATTATGCCGTTCGGCGCTCTGGGCGTCGCAGCAAGTTTGGCGTGGTTTTTTATGTTCGGGGTCGGCCTTGCTGGCCAGCCGCATATCGTCACGAAATTTATGATGAACCGACGCGTGTCTGACGCCCGCCTTATCTTGCCGATTGCACTCCTCGGGTACGCCGTGTCCGCTATGTTGTGGATCTCAATAGGCGTCGTGATGCATGCGGCGGTGCTGCGCGGGTTGGCGCCGCCCCTCGAAGCCGCTGATCAAGCCGCGCCCGCTTTTTTGTCCCTTTATGCCAGCCCCCTTCTGGCAGGGGTTGTATTTGCCGGATTGTTCGCCGCAATCATGTCGACCGCTGATGCATTTTTGAATATCGGGGCGGCGGCGCTTATCCATGATATCCCAAAAGCACTGGGACGCCCGGCGCCAAAGAACGAATTGTCGCTCGCCCGCGGCGCGACGGTCGCCATCGCCATCGCCGCCGCCGGATTTGCAATGTATTCACACTTTCTGGGCGGCCAGCTTGTGGCAATTTTGGGCGCGTTCGGTTGGGGCATGTTCGCGGCGGCTTTGGCCCCGCTTATTGTGATTGGATTAAACTGGAGCAGGGCTACGAGACCCGCTGCTGTCTCTGCGATCGCCGTGAGTATTGTCATTAATCTTGCTGTTCAATTCGGGGCGTTTTCCCCCCCAAACGCTGTTGCAGGCGGCTTTATCGCGATGCTCGCATCTTTTATCGTGTTTATCAGCGTCTCTTTGACGACAGCGCCGACACCAATAGAGAAATCCATGCGCCGGTTGATGGAACTATGAGCCTTTGCCGGCGGGAAACCAGGGGGCGTGGATTTTCCCGGTGACGCGAAGTAAAACGCCGGAAATCGTTTCGGAGACTAACCCAATGTCGACATCCAGCGAAGCGCCGGCCCCGACCGGGGCCGAATTGCGCGCCATTCAAGACCCAAATCCATTCGCGGCTCTCGGCCGCGCTGTAAGCTTCATGATGACCATGCCGGCTTTCGGCGAGCTTAAATTCGGCCACTGGTCGCGAACGCTGACCGGGCAAATTAACCGGAAACACTACTTTCTGGTGATGGACGGGCAGCAAGTTGTGGGGTTTTTGGGCTGGGCGTTTGTTAACGAAGACAAAGCGCGCGCTTGGTCAGAAGGACGCTCTGATATCAGTTCAAAAGACAGCGTGGACGGCGATTGTATAGTATTAAACGCCTGGGCCGCTAAAGATGACCGAGCGCATCGTTTCATCGTCAAACAGTTGCGTAAAGTCGGTCGTAATAAGAAAAAGCTTTTCGGCAAGCGGTTTTACAAAGATGGTCGCGTCAGATCACTTGTCCTGAATGTTAACGAATATGTCGAAAGTCATATTGCAAAAGACGAAGATCGTCTTTGAGACCGCCCTTGACTTTGTATGCCGGCGCGCTCAATCCCGGCGCCATTCTTGAACATCTTGCCCTTCAGCCCTGACCGGAGACATCCATGCACGCCTATCGCAGCCATCATTGCGGAGAATTACGGAAATCAGAGGTCGGCGAAACGGTCCGCCTCTCGGGCTGGGTGCATCGTAAACGCGACCATGGCGGTCTGCTATTTGTGGATTTACGCGATCATTACGGTCTCACCCAGTTGGTCGTTGAACCGGAAGCAGTTTTTTTCAAAGATGTGGAAAACGTGCGTCAGGAAAGCGTCATCCGTATCGAGGGTGAAGTGGTCGCCCGTGACGCCGAGGTGATCAATCCGAATTTGCCCACGGGCGAAATCGAGATTCGTTTGCGTTCATTCGAAGTGATGTCGTCTGCCGACGAGTTGCCGTTGCCTGTCTTTGGTGAGCCGGAATATCCGGAAGATATCCGGATGACGCATCGTTACCTCGATCTTCGCCGCGAAACGCTGCATGCGAATATTATGTTACGGTCTGCCGTCATCAAAACGATCCGCGACGGTATGGAAGCGCGTGGCTTCACCGATTTTCAGACGCCGATATTGACGGCGTCGTCGCCGGAAGGCGCTCGCGACTTTCTCGTACCGTCGCGTCTGCATCCAGGGAAATTTTATGCGCTGCCTCAAGCGCCGCAGATCTTCAAGCAGCTGATCATGGTTTCCGGATTCGATCGATATTATCAGATAGCGCCCTGTTTTCGAGACGAAGATGCGCGGGCGGACAGATCGGCTGGAGAATTTTATCAGCTCGATTTGGAAATGAGTTTTGTCGAGCGGCAGGACGTCTTCGACGCGGTTGGACCGGTTACTCAGGAGACATTCGCGAAGTTTGCGGGCGAGAAAAAGGTGACCGCCTATCCTTTCCCGCTTATACCGTTTGACGAAGCCATGTTGAAGTATGGCAGCGACAAACCCGATTTGCGTTGTCCTATCGAGATGCAGGTTGTCTCCGACCATTTCCGTGGATCGGGCTTTAAGGTTTTTGCATCCATCCTTGACGCTGATCCGCGTCATGAAATCCGGGCTATCCCTGCGCCAGGCGGCGGCAGTCGCGCATTCTGTGATCGAATGAACGCTTGGGCCCAAAAACAGGGCTTGCCGGGTATGGGGTACATGATTTTTGACGAGAAGGAAATCAAAGGTCCGTTAGCGAAGAATATCGGACCAGAACGGGCCGAAGCCGTTCGCGCGCAATTAGGGGCGAAATCCGGTGACGCTGCATTTTTCCTTGCCGGCAAGCCTACGGAATTCCTGCCAGTGGCGGCGAAAGCCCGCGTGCTGATCGGCGAAGAACTAAATATTACAGACAAAGATCAATTTGCGCTCGCGTGGATTGTTGATTTTCCGATGTATGAATGGGACGAGGAAAATAAAAAGGTCGAGTTCGGCCATAATCCTTTTTCCATGCCGCAGGGCGGGCTTGAATCCCTTGAAGGCGCGTCAACGGATGAAGAAAAACTTTCGATCAAGGCGTTTCAATATGACCTCGTATGTAACGGCTACGAGCTTGGTTCAGGTGCGATCCGGAATCACCGACCTGATATTATGTACAAGGCGTTCGAAATCGCAGGCTATGGCGGCGAGGTCGTGGAAGAAAAATTTGGCGGTATGCTGAACGCATTCCGCTACGGAGCACCGCCGCATGGCGGATGCGCACTTGGTTTGGAGCGCATCGTGATGCTCTTATCGGATCAAGAGAATATTCGTGAAGTGACGATGTTCCCAATGAACCAGCAGGCTGAAGACCTCTTGTTGGGCGCCCCGGCGGAAGCGAGTGCGGCCCAATTAAAGGAAACTCATATTAGAGTAACGCCACCGATTACCGAGAAAAAAGACTAATGGTCGTTATGCGGCGTTTTCGCCGTCTCGCCTCGGTAACCGCCAGTTAGGCCGCGGGAAGTGGCACGTATAGCCGTTTGGAATGCGTTCGAGGTAATCCTGGTGTTCCGGTTCTGCTTCCCAAAAATCCCCGACGGGTTCAACTTCCGTCACAACTGTCCCGGGCCACAAGCCTGATGCGTTCACATCTTCGATCGTACGTAGGGCTTCATTTTTTTGGGCCTCGTCAATGAAGTATATTGCTGAACGATACGACATCCCGACGTCATTGCCTTGTCGGTTTTTCGTTGTTGGGTCGTGAATTTGAAAAAAGAACTCCAAAAGTTCGCGATACGAAAGTCTGGCGGCGTCAAATTTAATCTCGATGCCTTCTGCGTGGGTCCCGTGATTTCGATAAGTCGCATTCGGAACATCACCGCCCGTATAGCCCACGCGGGTATCAATTACGCCCGGTATTTTCCGAATGAGATCTTGCATGCCCCAGAAGCAACCGCCAGCAAGGACGGCGCGTTCTATTTGTTCGGTCATTGAATCTTTCCTTGCATGTCGTAACCGCGCTAAATGTCGGGGAATATAATTCGCAATTCCTAAAATTACGAGAGCCGCGCGAAAGGCGTAACGATCACATGATGGAGAGAAGCGTCAGAAATCCCGCTGCCAATTTGCCGATACGGTCTGGTCGCCATTTTGCTGCAACTCCGATTCAACCACGATGTTATCAGTTAATTCGTATTGGATACTCACGGAGCCGTCTTTGCCGGCGGCGTCCTGTGTCGCAGAAACAAATACGCCGTCCGCAATATATTTTCCGGCGGTAAGCGACCCAACGCCTTGCTCAGGGTCAAGATCCACATTCAACAGGTCGAGACCGGTTGCTTCTCGCAATGCGCCTACAACCCCCGGCCCGGTGAACAAGCCAATTCCGCTCAAAGACGCCAAAGCCTGCGCCGTTTGTAGAGATTCAATAGCCGATAATTCGGCCATTGGTTTTCCAAATAAAACCACCGCCATGACATCTTCGGCCGGCAAGGATGGAACTGACGTAAGTTCGACGCGCGGTTCAGCGGCCCTACCGGAGATGGAGATTCTCGCGACGAGATCCGTATCTGTTTCATATTCAGCGGCAAGCGCCAAAATCGGATTGTTCGGGGACAAACGATCGAACGTAATTTCGCCATTTGTCAGATCGAAGCGCCGACCGGAAAAATCCAACCAACCGTTGCGCAATGTCATATCGCCAAGAACAAGCATATCGCTATTGCTGCTTTTGGCTGAGATATTTGTGCTCCATTCGCTTTGGACGCCGCGTCCGCGGACGAATACCCGGTCGTCTGCAATGACATCCACATCGAATTGAATGCGGCTGTCTTCGTCTTCAGAGTCAGGCGCAAGCGTTCGCGGCGTCGTACTGTCTCGTGAAGTCACTTCGATAGGGACAAGGCCGGTCGATTCCGGAACAACAATCTCAACATCCAATTCATCAATTGACAGTGCGCCGCGCAAAGCGAGCGCATTAAACGGCCCTTCCAAAGTGAATTCGCCTGTCGATTGCAGCGTATTAATTGGATTTGCAGAGAAAACCGCATCATCAAGCTTCAAATCGATCATTGAAAAATTCTGATCGCCAAATTTGACGTTACCATCGATCGTAATCGTTTCACCCGATTCTTGTCCGCCACCGCGGCCACCGCCTCTTAGGCGTAATTCGCCCCCGTCCGCGTTGCCAGATGCTGTCGCCGCTAAATTAAGGCCAACTAGCGACAATCCTGATTGAAGTTCCGTGTATGCGCCATCGTTAATACTGATTTTTCCATCGAGGATTGGCGATTCCATCGTTCCGGCGAGGGAGATATCCGCAGCGACTTCTCCTTCAATTCCTTGCGCTTCCAGCGGCAGCATTGGGGTTACAGACGCGATTTCCCCATTGGCGCGTACGCGACCGGAGATGGGTCCGCTGCTGTCTATGCTCAAGGAATCGCTGTGAACAAGCGCTGCAGGAATTTTTGCAGAGATATCGAACGTTTCGCTTTTCTGTGCGCTAGCGATATTCAAAAATTCTTTGTTCCAATTAAAGTTTAAGGCGATCTGCGCCAAATCAGAATCCGATAAACTAGATCGAATCGTTATGTCGCCAACAGCAGCCGTATTTTTTTCCGTATCAAGAGTGAATTCTGCATCAATAACGGCGTCTATGGTCGGAATTGATAGCTGTTTTCCTTCGACGAACCCTTGCCAGTGACCGGTACGGACAAAACCACTCGCCTGTAACGCGCCATAGGCGCCGCCATCAATCGAAATTGAATCAACACTATAGGCATCTCCGATAGAAATTTTTGCCGGGGAGGTGAGCGCTAGCCTCTCGCCGTCTAATTGTGCGGAAAATGTATTCCAGTTGACGCCGACATTATCGCCGTTACTGGCGGCGATCGTTACAGTTGATTGGATATCAGATAACTCGAATTGTTCGTAACGAATAGTATCGGCCATTATACGCGCATTGGTATTATCGACTGGGCCGATGGCTTGTAATTCAAAATTTTCGATTGTTCCAAAATTCGATTGAATACGAGGGATATTGACGGTGATGTTGTTATTCTCAGTTCTAGAGACGTGACCGGCGACCTTTGCCTCACCGTTTATTTCAATTCCGGGAAACGGTATTGCGCCAACTTCGCCCCGATAACTCATTTCCATAGAGAGCGTTTCGGTATTGCGGGCATAGTCGCCCGAACCCACCAACGAAAACAGGTCATGGAAATATTCAAATGCGTTGATTCTTATTTTTTCCGTTGAGGGTGAAGCAACGGTAATAGACAACTTGCCAGACTCGCCGTTGGCTGAATTGGCGATCAGATGTCCAGAGGGCCGGTCCGGTAATCCAGAAAAATCAGCATCAATTGTAAGCGACGCAACGTTGGCATCGTTGATCACTAACGCCGGCGTCGTTGCGTCAACGGATACGCGAAAATCGGTTAGTGGACCATCAACACGGATCTTTGCTGTCGCTGCTTTTTCTGCGCCGCTGGCCGAAACGAGCTTCTCGAGAAACGCGGGCCCAGCGACTAAGTCTAGTTCCCCACGAATCTGATCATCGGCGAACAAATACGCTGCATAGCCTCCAATTGTGAGCGTGTCGCCTATCTGCCCGTTGATCGAGTTGATTTTTACCGCTTCTTCCAAATTCAATTGGAGGTCTCCGGACAAAGCGGCGGCGCCGTCCAACAGCGGAGATAAATCACCGAGTAATGGTGCCGAAACTTCAATTTTGGCAAACGCCGTGTTTTCCAGGTCGGTTTGGCCCTCCAGGAGACGAAGTGACATTTTCGGCACCTTAATTTCTCCACGAATTGCGTATGCCGCGCCTGCGGGATCAATGTCTGCTGAAAATAAAATCGGGCCCCCGGCAATCGTGTGGATTTGGTCCAGCGTGTCAGTATTGGGTTCTGCTTTTCCATTTATCGAAAGGCTTCTTATTCCGCTATCTGCAAATTCCCAGTTGGCCTCACCTTCGATTTCACCGAGCCCGCTACGCACCTCTTCTATTGACAGTGCCCCGCCATTCAGATCTGTTTTCCTTAAGCGCGCTTTCGCCGTGATATCTTCGGCGAATGCAGTGTTATTGCGAATTCGTTCCGCAGGTTTGAATTTGGCGTCGATATCTACGGTCGAAAATTTTTTGAAATCACCGTGAATTCCAATTTCTGCGCGAGCAAAACCCTCAGCATTGGCGGCTAGCTGAATTTTCGCATTGTCGCGGGGCGCATCATTCCGGAGGATGATTGACCCGCCATTTGTCAGTCTAGCGAGCTTCGCGACGAAGCCATCATTTTCGGTAACTCCTCTCACATCTATATCAAATTGGTTACTCTGTTCATTAATCTCGATGCGTCCTTTTAAGATATCGCGGTTTTCAATCGTTGAGAAATCGAACTCCATATCGAGATCGTGGCCGCCGATCGCCGCAGCGCCGGAACCCTTCAGTGGCGCCTCAAGCCCAAGCCATGGGGACTGAAAGTCCTCTATCGAAAAATCATTCACCCTGATCCGCGGCAAGCTAAAGGGCGCCCTCGGTTTTTTCGTCGTTTCGCGTGAAATAGCCTGATCGGGCGGCGGTGCGTTCAAGCGCATGGTGGTCGCTGAGATTTCGTCGACGACTATGCGGCCGCCGACGATCGCCATAGGACGCCAGCGCGCTTGCAGCATTGTTACTGAGGCCCAAACTTCACCGTCGTCAGACAGCACCACATCCTTTAACGTAATTTCGCCTGGTAAACTCCCGGTCAACGCGCCTATTGAAACATCGCCGCCAATTGAACGTGCGAGACTGTCGCTGATTACATTTTTTATAAATGAGCGGCCGCTATCTGTGCGGAAACCTACCCCCGCAACGACGATCAGGGTTGCGAACATAACAAATGTAAAAATTGCCGCTATGAGAAGAGATTTCCGCATTAGAATGGCTGACCAATTGCAATATAAAACTGAATGCTGCGATCGCTTTCGCGTTTATCAAGCGGGAACGCGATATCAATCCGTACAGGACCAATCGGCGTCACATAGCGGACACCGCCACCTACGCCGGTAAAAAACTGGCCGCCAAAGTCAGGCGTCGCATCTGTTGAGACAGAGCCGGTATCTATGAACGCTGCGAGCTGAATATTTTGAGAGACTTTTGCACGAATTTCGACGGCAGCCTCAATCAATGAGCGGCCGCCAATCGGGTCGCCATCACCATCGAGAGGACCTGCCAGTTGAAATCCGAATCCACGTACAGATCCGCCGCCGCCAGCGAAAAACCGCTTGTTAATCGGGACATCATTGAAAGCCCCTCCCAAAGTGGCGCCTACGCCTGCACGCGCCGCAACGAGGAACGTTTCGCCAACCTCAACTCGGCTTCGGGCAAAAGCTTCTGCTTGGGTAAACGTTGCGCTGCCGGTGAATGGTGTAACTGACACGCCGGCTCGAACACCGCTAGTTGGATTAAGAAGATCATTTTCGGAATCCCATATCGCGCTTAGCGGCAAAGACGCAAAATAGGTGCGCTCTTCACCGTCATCATCTTCGATTTTTGAGGTTTCCAGGGCTAGCGCTGCTTGTGTCGTTAATCGATCACCAAACCACCTTTTATTTGCGCCTCCCGCAAGCGTAAGCGTCCGCGCGTCAAATGCGTCCGTGGTTTCGTTCGAAAATTGAAAGTTGGCGAATAGCGCCCCGGGGAATAGAGGCATTGGTTTGGAAATATCGAAATCGATCGACTGGGTGATTTGCGAGCCTTCGATCTCGACACGGAAATTTTCACCTTGACCAAAAATATTCCGGTTTTCGAAGTAGAGACGGGCGCCCGGACCTTCCGCCGTCGAATATGAAAGACCTGCGCCAATGGTCCGGTGCTTTCGTTCTACGAGATCAGCGACGATGTCTGCTTCACCATTTTCCGCGACATCGCGGACATTCACGTCAATTGTGGAAAACAACTGCGTTGCCGCCAGGCGATCACGAAAAAGAGACAAACGGGATTGATCATATGGCTCATCACGAGACCAGGTCGCTAGTTTTGTAAGAAAGCGTGGGTTGACCCGTTGCAGTCCGTTGAAAGCCGCCTCGCCGAAAAAAGCACGTGGTCCAGATTCGAATACGAATATGGCTGTCGCTTCACCACTTTCGAAGTCTGCAGTCACGCGACGCGAAACGATGCGCGCGGTCGGAAAACCGTTGTCCTGCAGAAAGGCGAGAAATTTTTTTTGCAACGCTTGCAAATCAGCGCCGGAAGAAGAGCGATTCGGCTTTAGATTGGCTGCCGCTAGTGTTTTTGGCTGATCCGCAGCTTCGCCCAGATAGATTATCTCGTAATTTGTGATCTCAAATTTAGGCCCTGGCGCAATTTCAAAAATGACAGTTGGCGCGGCGTCGTTGTCGGCATCATTCAGTCGATACTGAACGTCGCCGGCGTAATACCCGGCCGACTGTAACGCGTTTTCTAAAGCGGTAGCGTCTCGCTCAGCTGTTCGTCTTATTGATGCGCGTGTAGGAAAATTTAGCTCTGCGTCTTCCAGCCGCACGACTTTTCTGAACGTTTGCGCAAGGTCGCCAGGCGCTCCCTCAAAACGCACAGACACGTTTTTCGCGACGGCGGGTCCGCAAGCCAATACGATAAAGGCGGCTACAGTCGGCATCAATGAAGAGTTGAGGTGAAACACGCGACACGGACCCAAAAAGGCTCAAAATTCACTCGGGAGTCTTTATTGATCCGCGCTGCGTATCAATCCAAACGGCCGTTCGGAAAAATGCGGTTTGCGGGAGATGAAAGCAATGCTTTTCAGCGGATAATCACTGCAGTAAAACGACAGACTTGTAGTTTTGG
>JBCDAD010000018.1:0-29758 GCA_039186325.1 Pseudomonadota bacterium
GGCCAACTCGGCACCGTATCCGCGACCGCGGAGACAGTTGGCGTTCACCGCGCCACTGTGATTCGGCGCGTAGAGTCGCTAGAGAGTCAACTCGGCGGCAAACTCTTCCAGCGCCACACCAAGGGGTACACGCCTACGGATCTTGGCCACGAACTCATACGCGTCGCGGAGCGTTCGGAAGAACATTTCAAACAACTGATGATCAAAGCACGGACGCAGGACGAGGAACTTGCCGGCCAGTTCGTTGTTTCGTGTCCAGAATTCATCGATCACGTGGCGCTTTCGGCCATAAAAGCCTACAAGTCGGCAAACCCGAAAATGTGCGTGCACTACCGTTCCAGCAACGAAGTTATGAAGTTGGAACATGGTGAAGCTGACGTTTCTATCGTCGTTGGCGATCCTCCCGAGCACCCCGATTACGTCGTCCGCCCCCTGATGGAGATGCCCGTCGCCGTCTATTGCTCTGGCCGCGATATGTGTCCTGAGAGCAACTCCATTGCCGAGCCCCGACGATCGCGCCTTGGACCGTTCGTGGTGTCAGAAAAGAACGTCTACGGGGAAGCAGTCGGTAATTGGATAAACGAAAACATCGAAGACGATCAGATAATTATGACTGCATCTACGATCCGCGGCGCCAATGATGCAGTTTTCTCAGGCCTGGGGGCGGGTTTTTTGCCCATATATTTGGCGCACGGCGTTAATTGGTTGTCCGAACTCATACCAACGATGCCGGACTGGAATGTTCCTGTGTGGATCGCAACTCATGTCGACCTGCATCGCTGCGCCAAAGTCCAAAATTTCCTGAAGGTGACGAAGGGTATTTCGCAAGCCGAAATGATTGCTCCATCTCACCTTGGGTTACCGGTCTAGTATTGCAATCAGTGTCTCAGCGGAAGCGGCCAAAGGGAAATAGCACATTCAATATGTGAGGATTGATAAAACTGATTGTAGGCACTGTTCGAGAATATTGTCGCAACAGCGATCGGGGTGCCGTCCAGCTGCAACTGATGGACCACTATTTTAGAGGCACTCCAGCATAGCTGCCGCTAGACAAACCCCGCCAAGTCTAATGCTCCGATTGGACCAATTCGATTGGGCAGGCTATGGACACGGGGTCTAATCGCTTGCTCCAATAACACTATATCAATATAGATGCAGGGATGTGCGGGCTCACGGCGCAGTGGTGACGTTTTGCACAGTTGATGGGAATTTATCAAATTGTTTATTGCCTGCTTCAAGTGCGCAATGATTGGGCCGTGCTACAGCTTGCTTTCATCAACTGGGAAACTCTGCTGGCTGCCTTGAACATTACGAAATCAGGACACTTGCGATGGATATCAACCGGGCCAGCAAATCAGAAAGCAATACTGATCAGAATATAGCCCATAATGATGGTTCATCTTTTCTGCCTCTTGTATCGATCGTTACCGTCGTACTCAAGCGCGCCGCGCCGCTCGCAGAGACTATCAAGAGCATACAAGCGCAAACCTACCCTGAAATTGAACACATTGTTATCGACGGCGGGAGTGACGATTCTACAATCGATGTCATTCGTAATGCGGAACAAAATATAGCGTTCTGGTCTAGTGAACCAGACGAAGGGATTTATGACGCAATAAACAAAGGCATACGACGCGCCACGGGCCACTATGTGCTCATTCTTCATGCGGGCGATACCTATGAGAGCGAATATATTGATCGACTGGTCAGCGCGGGCCGCGCAAATCGCTCAGCTATCGTTTTCAGCAACTACTATCATGGCGATTCCCCAGTAGAGTGTTTTGCGCCTACCCACGGAATCTATTTTCACCACCTTGGTCTCAACCATTCTGCATTTCTCGTTCCCAAATCTGTATACGATACGGTCGGGTTGTATGACCCACAACTGCGCATCGTATCCGATGCTCTCTGGATGCGCCTCATATATGAAAACGACATCGAGTTTATTCGCGCAGAAGGGTTTGGACTAACATTTGCTCGGGGCGGACTGTCATCAGCACAATCAAGCGCGCATCGAGAACTCGTCATTTCCGAATGGGCCGGTTCCTACCGGAAATTTTTCCCGTTCCTTTCAGAGTCAGCTGCCAAGTCCATTTACCTCTACCGTTTCGAAGAAAAACACGGTGACGATATTGTTGATTATATTGAGGCAGTTCTTTCGGATAACTTCGATCAAAAATCCGATTTCCTGCCGGCTATTTCCAGCGCTGTAAAACACATATGGGGTTTGCGTCGACTTGACGCTTCGGATGTGAACGGTGTCGCGAGCCGGCGCAGACTTTGCGAACTATTGCAAATCGATCCGCGCCATTCGAATATCTATGCTGGCGATGAACCAATTTCCATCTGGCTGGATGCTATTGCAGATCTGAAAATCCGATGCGGATCGAAATCTGTAACACTTCACTATTTAGAAGTTTTTTCCCGGCGTTCGGAGACATTTATTCCTGACCTCGTAAAAAGGATGGCCGGGCGAGACATGACCGCTCATGTCATTCTTTGCGACAAAAGAATACTCGCCTCCGATCGACCCTACGATTTGCTATTTCACTTCGATTATCCAACGTATCCAGAGCCATTTGCAAACTGGGTGGTCGAAACTCTGATCGACGCCTTAGCGCCAAAAGGGTTCCTTTTTCATTTCATTATAAACGGCTGGCGCCTACTAGACCGGATTGCGCCGCGATATCAACGAATCCCCGCAGTCTATATGTCTCATGGGATCGATGCTTTCGATCTATTTCGTGAGACGCCTTATTCAAAATTCATTCTCAATGTCGTCGCTGAACTGCCGACGGCTAGATTCACCGCCGTGTCTGAGTATTTGCGCGATGCACTTGTTCGTGTTGGCATACCGGAGTCCAAGGTCCACGTTGTACATAACGTCGCTCATGGCCGCTTTTTTGAAAACCACAGGTCCGGACGCGCTAAAGTGCAGGACCGGGTAAATACTGGATACGCAGCACGCGTCATAAACATCGGTCGCCTTGTAAGATGGAAAGGACAGGACGATCTAATCAGGGCTATCGGAATACTCCGCCGAAAAGGCGTCAATATACACACAACGCTTGTCTTTGGTGGGGAAAGCCGCGACGAGGATTATCTCAAGGAAATCATTGAAGAAGAAGCTGTTTCTGGCCTTATTGAATTCAGAGAAGCAGTGAATTTTGACGAGGAACCCGATTTTTTAAATCAGTTTGATATGCTTGTTTCGGCCTCAAAATATACTTCCGGAGCAGGCGCACGCAGCGACACATTCGGAATGTCAATTATTGAAGGCATTGCGGCAGGCCTTCCAACTGTCACAACCGACGCAGGCGGCCAACCGGAAGTTGCCGGGCAGCCAAACCGGTATGTGCGTATTGCAAGAAACAATGAACCTGAAAGCCTCGCTTCAGAGATTCGTATACTGATTGACAATGGCGCTCTGGATGGAGACAACCTTAGCATTGCTACAAAACGGGTGGAACACTTTTCGCCGGAACGGCAACTCGATCTGCTGACTTTAGTGACGGAAGAAACGAGCCGAAAACGTATTCGGCCCTTATTGATTTCCACGGCTCTGGACAAAGGCGCGGGTGGCGCCGCGCAAAATGTCCATCGCGCATTACTGAAAGCGGATGCTTCCTCGAGGCTGGTCTATAGAAATCAGGTTGCAAATTCGGAAGATATCCCCTGCGTCGAGCAAAAAAGCGAAGCGCCACGTATTCTTGGCGACCACACCCAACCACAAGGGTGGTTCCAGCGGTCAGGTTATACAATATTCTCTGTTGACACTGACGGAATTGGAAAAACGGCGCTAGATAATCTGATTGCTGATTGTGATGTAATCAACTTGCACTGGTATGCTCGCTTTCTCTCCAACAATGATATCACCTATTTGACCCGGAGTGGAAAACCGGTCGTTTTTACGATCCGTGATATGCACCCGTTGACCGGCGGGTGCCATTTTTTCCATAATTGCGACAATTGGCAGACTGACTGTTATCCTTGCCCGCAATTTCGCCCGGAGCATATAGCTTTACCAAGAGATACACTCGCAAAAAAACGATCAGATTGGGATCTCGAAAATGTAACGATTGTTACATTAAGCGAACATACACGGGCTATTGTTAAGCAATCCCCCCTTTTCGGGACGTGCCGGATTGAAAAAATCCCTAATCCAATTGATCCGAACATTTTTAGGCCCGCAGACAGAATCGGTGCGCGGGAACAATTCAACATCCCTGCAGACAAGAAAGTGATAGCGTACGTTCCATCGTTCAATTCTACGGTAAAGGGCGCCCGCGAGTTCGAGCTAGTTTTACAGAGACTGGCTAGAGACGTTTCAGCAGATAGTCTCGTCGTTTTGTGCGCCGGTCGCCGACAAATTGAGCTAAACTGTCCTTTCGAAGTTCACCAAGCTGGTTATATTGCAGCCAGAAAAGATCTGGCAGCGTTTTATAGCGCGGCGGATGTAACAGTCGTACCGTCGCTGGAGGAAACTTTCTCTAATACAACAGCAGAGTCGATAGCATGCGGAACACCTGTTGCAGGCTTTCAGACGGGTGCAATTGCTGAGCTGGCAATGGGCGCGCGCGGGTCGTCCGCACCAGTAGGAGATATACCAGCTCTTGCGGCGGCAGTTATGTCCATACTGGATAGTGATGGCAGCACCGCGCTGACACGCGAAGCCAATTATGCATACATGCTAGAAAACCATGCACCAGAAGTTATCGGCGCTAAATACAGGAACCTGTTTGAGGACCTCGTTACAAAAAATCGTCGACAGTCCGGCGAACTGGTCAATGTTCCGCGGATCGATACTCTTCCCAAATATCTCGCAGCCCGCCTTGCAGCCCTGGCGCGCGAAAATGCGACACTGCAACAGGAAGTGCAAAAATTGAGAGCTGATGCTCTAACGTCTTCCGATAATTCGACCGACAGAAACAAACAACGCGCCCAAATTGAGGCATTTGATAACGCATGGATTCGGAAGAACGCCAGCGGATTGGATGCAATTGTTTTCGGATTTACACAAAAATCACGCGCTGTTCTTCGTCGAGAAAATACCTATACACGCGCCCGTGGTATCCCCAAGAATATTCCTATACCCGATAATTTCGACGAGAAAGCATACCTCACGCGTTTTCCAGATGTCCAAAAACAGGTTATCGATAATAAAATGCCGTCAGGTTATTACCACTATCTCCGTTATGGACGCTTCGAGGGACGAAGACGCCCTGGGGCCAAATGATACCTGGAGAATACGCGACAACCATCGGACGGCCATCGGCTTTTTTCGCAGCCATTGATTTAAGTGCCGGACCTATTTGAACGTGGCCGCGTTGAGATAGTAAAATGGCTGTGTCAAAGGAGAATGAGAATTTCTGGAAAGAGATATTTGCCTGAAGGTGATTGAATTCAATCACCATATCGAAGTTGCGCGGGGTTGAGGTTATGCACTTGTTGCTAATCGAGTCAGCGGACGACGCTGCTAGAGAATTAATTTCCCAAATTCGAGCAATGGGAATCGAATACCGGCGCGATGCTGCCTCGACGTAGGGGGGGCAATATTCAGAATGTCTTGCCTGGCTCAGCGAGCTAAATTCGCCCCAAGTAAGCCCCAAGGTGATCATTAGAGGTGTTGAATCTCGAAAAGTTACTTTTCGTTTCTATTTATCGGCACGCTGCCGGCTGAGGCTATTGCGATAATGTGCCAATCGCCTCCTTCTTTGGAGAGCGTGTAGAATCCGGTTGTTTCCAGATAGGGTGTTCCAGTTTCATCGCGCCGGGAGAAAGTAACCTGAACGATCGCAGCGCTTGGGCTCTGATCGAGCACATCTATCGCATTGACCATCGTGGTTTTCCAGCCACTTTGCTTGAGCATATCGAAATCGATGAATGGCTCATCCGTTTCTTGAATCACCAAACTGCCGTTGATCATACGAACGTGGGGCGTTGCGAACATCGCGGTATAGCGCCGAGCGTCTTCCGCGTTAAATGCCTCAAACACGGATACAATGAACTCGCGCGGCGAGGAATTTTGATTTGCTGATGCCGAAAAGGCAAAAGATACTGAGACGAAAATCATTGCGAACAAACGCCACATAAAAAACTCCGTATTATGACAATTCAAGAATTTTTACGAGGAAAAGCATTATCGAGCAAGAAAACCGTGTTCACCGACCAAAGCTAATATGCGGCGAAGGTCTCAAACTGTCTCCGACGACGGCCTTTGCCGAACAAGGTTAAACTCTGGCAACAAACACATTTGCCATTAGGCCAAAACCGTAAAAACAGTTCGAATCGCCCATCCGCTCCAAACTATCAGCGTGCAATTCTCAAGATAATTGCTATACGAAGGCGAGGAAAAATACTATACAAGATTTTCCAAGCTACTTATAAGTCATTGTATTATATAGATTAATTTATAAGCTCGAATCTCATAGCCCGCTCCAGATTTTCTTCTTGCATCATTTTCCGCAATGGGCCCGGAGTGGGCGGGTACATATTTTGTGATGCTGTTCCGGGCGGCTGTAATTTCAGCTCTCGAAACCTTCCGCTCGGCGACGCAAGCTCGGTTTTCAATAATGTAATGTTGACCGCCGACCCATGGTTTTGCTGGCGAAACTTCAAACCACGATGCCGACCAGACGAATATTTATTCAAATTCATTCGCGTCTTTATACGGACCTTTACCGGATATGACCGATCCTCCCCTCTGCAACTGGGATCGGAGTCATGTCGTCAACCTATCGCAACGCCCGTTTTTTGCGGGCGACGGTCAGCCTTGTCGCTTTTGCCGCGCTCGCCGCCTGCAGCGCATCAAGCGACGCGCCCGCACCGCCGCCAGCCGCCGCGGCGTCAACACCGGAACCAACCACAACAACGACCACCGCGTCCGGATCGCTCACCGCCAATCAGGCCTCGCGATTTTTAAATCAATCGACCTTTGGGCCTACTGATGAAGCGATTGCCGACATTCAATCGAGCGGCGCAGAAGCATGGCTTTTGAATGAATTCAACAAGCGCCATGAAAGTATTCTTGAAGATGTGTTACTCGCCGAAGCCGCGGGCGAGGACATTGGCGGGGACACGCTCAGCGAAGCGTTCTGGACCCGCGCCATTCAGTCAGACGATCAACTACGCCAGCGGGTCGGATACGCATTATCACAACTTTTCGTCGCCTCTTACGCCGATGGCGGCCTGGAAGACCGGCCCATCGTCATGGCGAATTATATGGACATCATGTCGGCGGGCGCCTTCGGGACTTATCGCCAGCTTCTGGAGAACGTCACCTATAGCCCGGCGATGGCGATCTATCTCACCTATCTGCAAAACCAAAAGGCGAATGACGACAACACAGTTGTCCCAGACGAGAATTACGCCCGGGAAATCATGCAACTCTTTACGATCGGTTTGCTGGAACTCAACCAAAATGGCGAATTACGCCTGGATGGATCCGGCGCGCCGATCGAAACATACGACAATGATGACGTCACGGAACTCGCCAAAGTCTTTACAGGACTAAGCTGGGGCGATCGTGATCGCTTTTTCGGCCGGCCGGAGAACATTCGGTCCGAATATCTGCCATTGGAAATGTACGATGACGAACACGCCACGGCGCCGAAGCGCTTCCTGGGCGTCACCGTGCCCGGAAACACGCCTGGCGACGCCAGTATTTCGATCGCACTGGACGCCCTGCACAATCATCCGAACACGCCGCCTTTTATCGCCCGCCAACTGATTCAGCGCCTGGTGACGAGTAATCCAAACGCCGATTATGTAGGCCGTGTCGCAGCCGCTTTTCGGGCCGGGTCTTACACGCTGCCAAGCGGACAGCCGGTCGGGTCAGGCGCCCGGGGAGATATGCGCGCTGTTGTCGCCGCCATCCTGTTTGATGAGGATGCGCGCAACGACGCCAATATGACCGACCCGACATTTGGAAAACTGAAAGAACCGGTCCTTCGATTTACGCAATGGGCGCGCGCCTTTGGGGTTACGGACACCGACACTGACGATAATTCCGTGGACGATTTAAATGACACCCGTTCGCCCAACCGCCTCAATCAACAAGCGTATCGCTCCCCATCGGTTTTCAATTTCTACCGTCCGGGGTTTGTTTCGCCGGGCAGCGAAAGCGCCGCGGCCGGCTTAGTGGCGCCGGAACTGCAGATCACGACGGCGTCAAGCGTCACCGGCTATGTCAATTTTATGGATCGCTTTATTCGCGGCGATGTTGACGGCCAGGACTTCGCGCCGGATTACACCGCCGAAATCGCGCTCGCCGGGAACCCGGCCAGCCTGGTGGACAGCCTCAACAACAAACTCGCTTATGGCGCGCTGCGGGCGGAAACGCGGCAACGGGCAATCGACGCAGTAACCGCGATCACGAGCGGCAATGACGGGTTCACGCGCGACGAAGTTCGCGTCCATACCGCCATTTTATTCATCATGGCGTCGTCAGATTACATAATTTCTCGATAAGGAAGAATAACAATGCGTCAATCAAGACGTCAGTTTTTGAAAACATCAGCCGCTCTTTCTCTTGGGGGCGCCGCCGGTTTCGCCTGCGATCTTTCACGCTTCAACGCCTTTGCCGCTGATGTTTCTGGTTACAAAGCGCTTGTCTGCGTTTTCATGTTTGGCGGCCTTGACGGCCACGACCTGATCATCCCGTACGACACGCAAAATTACAATCAGTATGCCAATGTGCGCCGCGCATTGTTTGATCGATACAATGACCTTGAGGGCGGCTCGCCTCGGGCGCGCGACCAACTTCTCCCGATGACGTTGCAAAACGCCAATGATTTTGCAGGTCGGCAGTTTGCGATGGCGCCGGAACTGGCGCCGTTGCACGATCTTTTTCAACAGGACGATTGCGCGGTTGTATCCAATGTCGGCCCTTTGGTGGAGCCGCTTAACCGGGAACAATACCGCCAGCGTACACGCGCGCGCCCGCCGCGACTTTTTTCCCATAATGATCAGCAGTCGGTGTGGATGTCATCGGAACCGGAAGGAGCAAGCTTTGGTTGGGGCGGGCGATTGGCCGACATGGTATTGGCCTCAGAAGCCAATTCTGATGCGACCTTTACCGCAGTTTCAATCTCCGGCAACACGGTTTTCCTTTCCGGCGAGATTGCCGGGCAAATTGAGGTTGGTCAAAACGGACCGGATCAAATTCGCGGCGTGAGCGATGATCGCCTTTATGGTTCAGACCGCTTGCCGGCAATGTTCGAAGCGCAATTACGCGCGCAAAATGAATCAGTCGCCAATTTGATACAGCGCGACCATCTGAACGTCGTGAATTCGTCCATCGACGCCAATCGACTGCTGGCGGATTCATTTGAGAATGCTGCGCCATTCCAGACCGTCTTCCCGGACTCCCGGCTTGGCCAGCAGATGCAAGTCGTCGCCCAAATGATCGCGTTGCGCGGGCAGCTGGGCGTCGGCCGGCAAATCTTCTTTGTCTCGACAGGCGGCTTCGATACGCACTCGCGGCAAGCCGACAATATGCCGAGGCTGCAGGGCAATATCGCCGCCTCCATGCGCGCGCTCCACGACGCTATGGGCGAGATTGGCGCACAAAATGAAGTGACATCATTTACGGCGTCAGATTTCGGCCGAACCCTGACGGTCAACCGGGACGGCACCGACCATGGCTGGGGCGGTCATCATTTGATTGTTGGGGGCGCCGTTCAGGGCGGCCGCATGGTCGGCGGCTTTCCGCCCCCAACGATCGGTCATGGCCAGGATGCGGGCAATGGCCGGATTATTCCAACAACCTCAGTTGATCAGTATGCAGCAACACTCGGCGGCTGGTTCGGTCTGAGCGGCGGGGAACTGAATGATGCATTGCCGGGCCTTTCCAATTTCAATACCGCCAATCTCGGCCTCTTCGCCTAAAAAATAACGGGGGCGCGAAGCGCAAATGCTGGCACGAAAATTAATTGTAACCGCCATTATCGGCTTCGGCGTTAGCCTCAGCGTTGGACGCGCCGCGATCGTCTCCATCGAGCCCAGTGCCCGCGACGGAATGCGGCCGGCGACCCTTTTGACGCCGCCGCCTCTACGCGACGGCGACACAATTTCAGCGCCAGGGAAAGACGTTATCTTCGCCAGCGACTGGGACGACAATTACGCCAATGACGCGGGAGACGCGTTCTTTTTCACGCCAGGCGTCTTCGCAAACGCCCATGATGTGAGCGAGCCACGCATCACCTTGCGCGGCTTTGGTCTCGCCAGCCGTCAGGAACGCTCGGCGGCGGAGATTTATCGGGACGGCGCCCCCCTCACCGACGTCCATGGCGACGCCAACATTCATGAAATCGACCTCCTGGCGGTTTCGCGCATCGACGTGATCAAAGGGGTCGGCGAGCTTCGGCGATCAGGACACAATCTCGGCGGCGCCGTGGATTTCATTTCGCCGACGGGCCGCGATGCGAACATGGGTTTGAACGCCCGTATCGACGGCGGCGCCACCGTTGAGCAAACGCCAGGCGGTAGGGTGCATGGAGAAATTGGCGGCGTTTCAAATGGCGGCGACCTTGACTATTTCGCCAGCGTCACCGGACTTTATGAAGAAGGTTTTCGCGACAACAACAGAAGAAACAGCGCGATATTCAACGGCAATATTGGTTATGCGTTCAACAGTACATTAAAGACGCGCGTTTTTTTGGAGATTGTAAAAAGCGATAGCGAACTTGCTGGCGGCCTGACGCCTGATCAGGCCGCTGATGATCCGAATGAACCGACGGCGCCCATCACATTGGGACCATTATTCCCACAAGGGCCGGTGATCAACTTTACAGACGGCGCCCGCACGGATGATTTCGCGCGCGACATCTTCACCGCACGAATATCAAATGTCACGGACTTTCGCCTATTGGGACATAATGTGGAAACGCGCCTTCACTACACAATGCGCGACGTGACAAGCCCGCAAATCGATTTTATCGGCGTGATTGAAGAAGACGGAAGCGAATGGGGCGCAGGCCTCGTCATTGACCGTCCGCTGCGCCTCGGCGGTATGGATTTCGCTTACCGCGCCGGCGCGGACTACACGACCGGCGAAAAGGACCATGACCGCTTTGAAAACCTCAACGGGTCGGCGGGCGAGCAACTATTCGATACGCGCCGCAACTCGGCCAAATTCTCCGCTTTCGCAGAGGCGACATTCCGCCCCTTACGCAAGCTGGTGGCGGATGTCGGAACGAAATTCATTATCGTCGATCGCGAATTGACGAATGGCGATGATGATTTTGAGGAGCAGCGCTTTACGGGCGTCGCCGCACGGGCGGGCGTCACTTATGAAATATCTAAAGCATTGTCAGCATACGCCAAAGTCGCCCGCGGCTATGAACCCCCATCCATGGGCGAGTTGACCGCAGCGGACCCCACAACGTTAGCGGACCTCGATGAACAAGATTCTTTCGGTTATGAGGCCGGCTTTCAAGGCCGCTTACGCGATCGGGCCGCGTGGCGCATTGCGTATTTCAATACCGATGTTGAAAATGAAATCGTCAATATTGATGATCCGGAAACCAACGGTCTTGGCGATACGCTGGTCAATGTGGAGAGCACCACACACAAAGGGATCGAAGCGGCGGTGGACGTTGCCATTTTGAAACCGAGAGCGGCGGGCGGGCGGGCGCTAACCCTGCGCAACGCCTACACGCTGAGCAATCACCGCTTTGATATTGCAGATCCGTTGGATGATATTGACGGCAATCGCCTTGCGGGCGTCCCCCAGCACCTTTACCGCGGCGAGCTTCGTTATGATTCCGGTGATCAATGGTTTGCGGCGATCAATGTCACAATCGCCGGCGGCGATTACTTTGTCGATCAGGCGAATCTGACGGAGGCGCCCACATACACGGTCGTTGGATTTTCCGCCGGATATAAGCTTACTGATCAGATCGATCTCTTTGCGTCGGCCGAGAACATTACCGACCAGAACTATGTTATCGGGACCACGCCGGTGCTGTCCCAGGACGATCAGCAGGCGCGACTCTTTACGCCGGCGACGCGGGCGTCCTTCTACGCGGGCTTGCGCTATCGCTTCTGAGTCGCCGCTTTAAGCGTATGGCGAGATTATGCGTCCGCAAGCGCTAAAGCGGGAAGTGGCTTAAAACCTTGGTTTTATTATAGGCCTCAAACGCTCTGTGGACTTGTGCTGCGCGCGTCGTCGCTTGGTGATGCGCCGAGGACCATGATGGGTGCGCCGCGTTCCACCAATTGTGGCCGAATTTCCCGGAAAATCGTCCCAAGGCGGAAGAACGGGATGCGTGGGAATAAGTGGTGGACGATATGATAATTATGAAATGCGAAAATAAAGGTGACGATGGGTTGGAGCCATGGCGCCGCAAGGACCGTGTTGGTGCCGCCAATTGCATCCATCTCTGTGTGCGGATGATGCACCACATAAGTGAACAGGAATACGATCGCCAGTAACCCGGCAACAGCAGGCAAAAGCCAGAGCATCGTAATTTCGAGCCCATACCCATTAGCGAAAGCCAATGCGACGATCGCGATTGCGATGGCGCGCTCTATATAAAATCTGATCAACACCGATCGATCGAGGCGGCCTTCGCGCCACCAGGCCCAGATATCCGCCTCGTACTTAAATAAAAGCGAGGCGCAAGCAAGAAATGTCGGCAACACGCCTTTGCGTGAAGTCCACATATCGCTGTCCTTGCCATCCTGGTTGAGGTGACTGTGATGCGAGAGGTGCGTGGCCTTGAAGGCGGGAAACGAAAACCAGAACGCAAAACTGACCGTACCGCCCATCAAATCATTGAGCCACGCCAGACGCAGATCTTTCCCACAGACATTCCGATGAAAGGCCTCGTGATTGATCTGGGCCAGAAAATATAAAAAGAGAGCATTTCCCATCCCCCCCAGCCAGAGAGGAATATAGTCGGAAAGAGCAGCCCAGGACGTGACGGCGACCGCGCACCACAACGACACATAAATACCAATCAAGGACCAGGACACACCGCCCGCGCGGGCGCTGGCGCGATGCGCTCCAAGATCAATTTTATGTTTTGCGGTAACCATTTGGTTACTTTAAGTCATGGGAATTGGCGTTGCAAATCCGGCAAATTGGCTCGTCTGCAGCCATTCATTGGCGCAGCGTGACAATTTCGTCCAACGCCAAGCGAGCATTAACCAAATTTGCCGTAAAACCCAGAAGTGATGGGTGTTTCTCAGCCAAATATCGCCGGCGCGCGCCGCGGCGCGCCGAAGCAAAGCGCTTTTCAGCGCTATTTTTGGCGTGCAGGCGTTTTTCACCCGCTGACCGCAACCTTTCGAGATCGAAAAATCGAGGCCGAATATCAGTCGCATCTCGTCAACGAGGTATTCCAACGCGAGAGCGCAATCGCCTACGGGTTCGTCCTCATCTATGCGCTGTTTGGATTTCTCGACCTGTTCGTGGCTGGCGCCGCTGCGCAGAAAATTCTGTTTTACCGGTTGGTTGTCTTCACGCCGATTTTCGTCGGCATTGTCTCTCTGGCCCGCCTGGAACGGTTCAAGTCTCATTGCCATTACATCTACACGCTGGCGATCTTTCTCGCCGCGACAAGCATCGTATGGATGATTGGCGAATTGCCGCCCCAAAATCCGCCGCCTTATATGGTTGGCATTATTGTCGTGTTCATCTTCGCCGCATGTATCCTGCATCTTCCTTTTCCTGCGGCGGCGGCGGCTTATCTGGCGACGGCCGCGTTTTTCTCCGCCACGACAATCCTCGTGAGCGATTACAGCAAAAACGACATTATCGCCGGCCATTTTTTCCTGTTTTCGTCCGTACTGCTGGCGATTGGCACCACCTTCGTTCAGGAAATCCGTTCACGCATCTTATGGCGCCAGGACGTCTTGCGCGCTCAGGACGCGGAAAAAATCGAGGAGCTGTTGATTGAGGCGACGGCCGCTGATCAATCCAAACTGAATTTTCTATCAATCCTAAGTCACGAATTGCGGACGCCGCTTCACCAGATCGTCGGCTTTTCCGGTCTCGTCAGACAGAGCTTTGACGAAGACCAAAATGACTCGACCCATCAATATTTAGATGAGATCAATGATTCTGCGTCGCGTCTTCTGGGCTCCATCGCCAAGATGCTGCGTTACGCAGATGCGACCGCAGGTAAAATCTCCTACTCACCGAGTTCATGTTCCGCCTCTTATCTCGTTGAGACGGTGATCGACCAGGTCAGCAAAGATGCGGAAGAACGCGACGTCGCGCTGCAGCGGGATCAATTGTCAAAGGCATCACTCGCAATTGACGAGATCCATACGTCTTACGCGCTGTCGCAGATCCTGGAGAACGCTGTCGCCGCTTCACCCGAGGGCGGTGCAGTTATGATCATAGGCTCGGTTGTTGGAAACACCTACCAGCTCGATGTTTCCGACAATGGAGCCGGTATGTCTGACCAGCAAATTGATCAGGCGTTCAAACCATTTTCGCAAACGGGAAATGCACGCACGCGCGCCGTTGAGGGAATCGGTCTTGGCTTGTCGATCGCAAAGAAAATTCTGAACGATCAAGGCGCAGCCCTCGATATTCGATCTACGCTTGGAGCCGGCACAACCGTGACAATCGAGTTTCCACTTGCGCCTTCAAAAGACAAAATATCCAGCGAAGCCGCCTAGCGCCGTTGGCCCTTCGCCTATTCAGGTTTTGTCACTGTCAGAAAGTAAATTGCGCCAAGGGCGTCCGTCTCGACTTTGACGTGTGCGTCGCCAATATCCGCGGCCAGGTCGCGCATTTCCTGTTCGTCGCGAAAGTAGAGCGTCCAGTCCGTCACATATTCACATGGCCAGATCATGCCGGATTGCAAATTGTTCAAATTGGCGACAATCAATTTGCCGCCCGGCTTTAAGAGTTGATAAACGCGCGACACAAATCGCCGGGCCAATAATGGGTTGATGTAATCAAGGAGGCCCGATGAATAAATAACATCTTTATCCTGAAGATGCTCCCGGAGCGGCGATGGGTTGAGCATCTCCTTGAAAGAAATATTGAGCGCGCGCACTGAGAGCCGACTACTATTAAACTCTGCGCTGTTCAGCACAGCGAACTCAAGAGCTGCATCATCCTGATCAACCAGCGTCGCGTGGAGCGTTTTCGCTTCCGGGGTAAGCTCCAGGACGTCACCGAGCTCACGGGCTGGACCACATCCAATACTCAGTAAGCTTACATCATCATGCGCATTGTCAATAACTGCAGCGGAGATGATCTCGCTGAGCTTGTCCATTCGCGAACGAATAGCTCGGGACCCAATGAGGCTAAGCTCGTGCAGGAAAATATCTTCAATCTTGTCGCCGACCGCCCCGCCATCATAGATGTAATTCATGATCATGAAGTCTCCGGGATACCCAAGAGGCTTTCGATAACTTCGTGACCAACCTTCGCCGCCAAGCAAGATCGGCGTCACGGCGCATTCGGTATAATATTTCCAGGCCGCCCGTTTTTTCTTGTCATCATGAATTTCAAGGACAAGTTCGTTGCCGCGCTCCAGCAACACACGCCAGGCAGGCGCCGCATGGTCCGCAAGCTCCAATCCGATTGAAGCGCGTTCTTCCGCAGACAAATCCTTTTCGATCGCGCCGAGGTGAGCGTTAATCCGGTTAATATATTTCCCGACAAATGCGGAGACATCTGCACAAAACCGCCGATATGTGTCCGGCACATCCTCTTCGTCAGCCTCGAAGGGACCAAGGGCAAGCGCTGCTGCGTTTTTGCGCGCCAGCTTGTCGAGATCGAATTGCGCCCGGGTCAACGCAATGCCGACAAATCCGCCAAAATACGTCTCATCGGCGCGAACCCGTTTGCCCCGTGCGGAGAAAATCTCCTGTCCGTTCTGCGTCAGACGGAACACACCCTCTTCCTGCAATCCACAGGCGGCGATATCGAAATCTCGCGATTTATCCAGACATCCCGCCCCGTTGGAACTGATGTCGGCAAGACTCATTTCTTCGTCTTCAAACCACGCAAGCGGAGGCGATCCAAAGAACACCTGCTTTGCATCGTATCTTTTGGGGCGAAAAAGCTTGTCGCGCCCTTCCGCGCCGACAAGATTTTCGTAACTCTCGGACATGATTGCCCCGCAAAACTAATCCCCACCGGGGAAAGTATGGGCAAACTGTAAAAAAATTCAACTGTATTAAGGCAGTAAGAACAACGTTTTGTTAACCAAACAAGTTATGCAGCGTCTTCTCCTACCAGGATTTCCCGCTTGCCGGCATGGTTCGCGGGCGAAATGACGCCCTCTTCCTCCATCCGTTCAATGAGCGTTGCAGCGCGATTATAGCCAATCTGGAGCCGCCGCTGGACATAAGACGTGGACGCCTTGCGGTCTCGCAAGACAACCGCAACCGCACGATCATAAAGGGCGTCGCCTGAATTCGTATTGCCGCCGATGTCGAAACCGCCCTCATCTTCACTGTCGCGCATTTCGGTGACTTCCTGCACATATTCCGGCGCGCCCTGTTTTTTCAGAAACTTGACGATGGCTTCCACCTCGTCATCGGAGACAAACGCGCCATGGACACGGCGCAGGCGGCCACCACCGGCCATGTGCAGCATATCACCCTGACCCAACAGTTGTTCTGCACCCTGTTCGCCGAGGATCGTTCGGCTGTCGATTTTCGAGGTCACCTGAAAACTGATCCGTGTCGGAAAATTCGCCTTGATCGTCCCCGTAATAACATCAACCGACGGTCGCTGCGTCGCCATAATGAGGTGAATGCCGGCCGCCCGCGCCATCTGCGCCAGGCGCTGCACCATCCCCTCAATATCTTTGCCAGCGACCATCATCAGGTCGGCGACCTCGTCGATCACGACGACGATAAACGGCATGGGCTCATAGTCGAGCTCCTCGGTCTCATAGACCGGCTCACCGCTTTCTTCGTCATATCCGGTGTGCACCGTGCGGGACAGTGTTTCGCCATTTTCGGCTGCTTCCATCACGCGCGCATTGAAGCCGGCGACATTGCGCACGCCGACTTTGGACATTTTCCGGTAACGCTCCTCCATCTCGCGGACCGTCCATTTCAGAGCGACGACGGCTTTGCGCGGATCAGTCACGACCGGCGACAATAAATGGGGAATGCCTTCGTAAACTGACAATTCAAGCATCTTAGGGTCGACAAGGATCAGTTTGCATTGATCCGGAGACAGACGATAAAGCAGCGACAGGATCATTGTATTGATCCCGACCGATTTGCCCGATCCGGTCGTCCCGGCGATCAGGAGGTGCGGCATGCGGGCGAGATCAGCGTAAACGGGATCGCCGCCGATGCCTTTGCCCAAAGCGAGCGTTAAGTCGCCGCGAGAATTTTCATATTCCGACGCGCCTAGGAGTTCGCGCAAAAAGACCATCTCGCGATCAAGATTGGGCAACTCGATCCCGATCACATTGCGGCCCGGCACAACGGCCACACGGCAGGCGATGGCGCTCATGGAACGGGCGATGTCGTCTGCGAGGCCAATGACGCGAGATGATTTGACCCCGGCCGCCGGTTCGAGCTCATAGAGCGTCACAACCGGACCAGGGCGCACATTGATGATTTCCCCGCGTACGCCAAAGTCGGACAGGACATTCTCCAGCATCCGCGCATTTTGCTCGAGCGTCTCGTCTGAGATCACCGCACGGGCGCCGCTCGATGACGGCTTGGCGAGCAGATTGAGCGGCGGCAATTCGAAATCCTCGGCTGAGAAAACAGGCAGAACTGGTTGCGCTTCGCGCCGCTCGCGTTTGCCTTCTTTCGATTTCGTATCTTTACGGATGATCTGGCGCTTTCGTGACGGCGCGACCAGCGGCGGCTCTTCTTGGTCGTCTATGTCTTGCGCCGCTTCATTTTCATCATTCGCGTTGGTGGCGAGACCCTCGCTATCCGCGTTTTTCGACAAGAGCGCCGCAATCCTATTATGCACTGCAATATAAGCGTCTTCTAACGCCCACCATCCCTTGATCGCCCGTTCATAGGTCAGCCCACAGAGATTTGCGTAGGCGACCGCCCCAAGAATGAACAACACCATGCCCGCAAGACGTTCGGCTGCGAGGGGCCCTGCGAACGAGAAGGCTTTGGCGGTCAGCGACAATATCAAATCACCGATTACACCGCCCATCCCAGTTACAAATGGCCAGGATAGCGCGACAGGCGCGGACGCGGCCGCGCCAGCCAGCAAAAGTAACGTTGTCGGCGCCAGCGCAATGCGCACCCATGCGGATTTGGGCGTATTCTCCGGCGGCCCTTTGATCAGCGCCATGGCGCCCCAGAGGGCCAGCGGAAAAATGACAATCCAGGCTGCGCCGCCGAAGAATTGCAGCATGAAGTCTGAAGCGACGGCGCCGGCCGCGCCGCCGGCGTTTTCAACTGTCCTGCCCGTGGCATTATTAGCGCTCGGATCGCTAATCGAAAAAGTAGCAAGAGACAGGGCGACCCAGCACGCCAGCAGCACCATTGCGCCGCCGCCGCATCGCATCACAGCGGCGCGTAAAAAGACCTGCGCTTTGTCCACAGCCTCCTGAAGCTGATCTTGTTGACGAGATCCCCGGCGGGACAATGTACGCGGTCGACTGGCCATAAGCGACATCGGATGCAATGGGTTGAAAATCCCAACTTGACACATTGCCGGTAAGAAAGGGTTAACAGGCGTTAACGCCTCGGCTTATTCAGCGGGTTGTCCGGCGAAACGCGCTAAGACTCGCGGCGGGGTGATACTGCGTCGAACGCCAATCGTATATTTTAAGGCCACCCATCCGAGGATCGCAATGACAAAGGCATAGAGCGTGACGCCCGCCGCGCCGATGACCTGGCCCACCAGCCAGGCGTCAGGGTTTGTCCAAGCGACAATAATAACGGACCAAAGCCCGCAGAAGAGATGGGCTGGCGCCGCATGTGTCGCGTCATCAAGGCCCAAGCGATCCATAAAGGCGGGCGTCGCCGCGACGATGACGCCACCAACGCCGCCGATCAGCAACGCCTGCCAAAGCGCTGGGTATAACGGGTCCCCGGTCAGTGAGACCATGCCGCCAATAGCCCCGGCGGCGACGGTCACCAGGTCCGCGCGCGGATAGACAATGTGGGTGACGACAAGCGCAGCCAATAATCCGGCGCCGCCGCCGACCGTCAGTGTCGTGAGGACCTTCATTATCGTGATGGCGTCTTCAGCTGTGATAAGCTGGCCGTGCCGGGCGGCGGCGATCATTAAAAACCCGATCCACGCAAATATCGCGCCCAGGAGCGTCATGGCCAACATAGCTGCGGGCCCGCGCACGCGCGCTGCGTTGGTGTATCGACCGGGCCGCGGCCCTATCACCATGACGCCCGCGAGCGCTGCGGCGCCCGCGGTAACGTTAAGAACGGCGGCGCCCGCATGGTCGACAAAGCGCCATCGATCAGAAAAGTAGCCCTCGCCCCAGACCCAACCCATCACAACCGGGAGAATCACACCGAGATATAAGAGCGCTGCGGCCAGAAACGCTGACAATTTCACCCGGCCCGCGACCGCGCCGGACATAATTGCAACCCCCAACCCCGCCAACGCCATGGCGAAAAACCATGGCGCGCCCTCGGCGACCCCAGCGGCCATCGGATCCAGATCCCGGCTCGTCCAAAGCGCCGCATCACCAAGAAATCCGCCTTCCTCGACACTTGTCGCCAATTCGAACCCGCCGGCCCAGAAAACCAGCGCAGCGAGCGCCAGACCGCTGGCAATTCTAAGGCTCGCCGCCGGCGCATGATGCATCGTGACGATCCCGATATCGCGGATAGCAAAACCCGCCATGGCGATCATTGCGCCGATCCCGCCAGCCGCCACCAACGCGGTGGACAAAATAAACTGGGTCGCTTCCGACGACGCGCTGATCGTTTGACCCGCAGCGGTCGTCGGCGCGGCGATCGCAATCAAAACAAACAGGAAAATGGAGCGGCAGGGCATAATGAAGGCCTCCGACGGTCAGGTTATGCGAACATACATGCAGCGCTTTTCGCCGCAGCGGCAAGCGTTAAGCTGGACGGCGCACGTCAAAAAACTCACACTCGACACCATGTCCCTTAAGAAAGTTGATATTGCGATTGTCGGCGGCGGGCTTTCCGGCGGTTTGGCGAGCCTTGCGCTCGCGGACGCCGGTTTTGAATGCGCCCTCATTGACGCGCAATCGCCAGAAGCGATGCGCAGCCATTCATTTGACGGACGCACCACCGCCATCGCTTATGCGTCCGCCCGTGTCTTTGACCGCCTGGGCCTTTGGGAGGGGATCGAACCGGTCGCCGGCCCAATCTGGGATATTCTGGTCACGGATGGCCGTCCCAAGGGACGTTTCCGGGACGGGCGGGTCTCCCCGCTCCATTTGCATTTTGACTCAACCGAACTGGAAAATGATGCGCCGCTCGGTTGGATCGTTGAAAACCGACATCTCCGCGAGGCCTTGTATTCGGCGATTGGGCGCCGGGATGACATTTCGTTGATCGCACCGTCCCGCTGGACCGGACGCCGAAGCGATGCAGGTCGTTCAGTTTTGACGCTTGATAATGACGACCAGATCGAGGCCGCCCTTGTGGTCGCGGCTGACGGCCGGCATTCGGCGCTGCGCGCTGACGCCAAGATCAAAGTGAACCACTGGCGATACAGTCAGGTTGGGATTGTCGCCACCGTCGCCCATGAGCTTGACCATGAAGGACTCGCTCAGGAGTTCTTCCTGCCGGCGGGTCCTTTCGCGATTTTGCCCATGATGGGCAATCGATCATCGCTTGTCTGGACAGAACAGGCTGACGCGGCGCCGGCGTTTCTGGATCTCCATGACGACGCCTTCCTGCATCAAATCACGGAGCGTTTCGGCGATTATCTGGGCGATATTTCTCTGGCGGGCCCAAGATGGTCCTATCCGCTCGCGTTTCATTTAAGCCAATCATTCATTGCGCCGCGCCTCGCGTTGATCGGGGACGCCGCCCGGGCGATCCACCCAATAGCAGGCCAAGGATATAATCTCGGCGTGAAAGATATCGCCGCGCTGACAGATGTTTTGCGAGACGGCGCCTCGCTTGGCCTTGATATCGGCGCGCTGACGACGCTCGCGCGCTATCAACGATGGCGACGTTTTGACTCTGTCATGCTCGCGCTGGGTACGGATGTTTTGAACAAATTATTTTCAAACGATATTCCGCCGCTGCGCCTTGCCAGGGATATTGGAATGGATGCGGTTGGAAAAATTGCGCCCTTGCGCAGATTTTTCATGCGCCAAGCCGGGGCCGATCTCGGCGACCTGCCAAGCCTGATGGCGCGATAGATGCGGATTAGCCTTTGAGGATGAGCTCGCCGCTGCGCGCCTCGACGCTTTCAAGGCGGCTCAAAAAACTCATACCAAGAAGATTGGTGGTGAGTTGTTCGTCACGCAGGACAAAGGCTTTGACGTCGTCGACAATGATCCCCTCGATTTCCACTTCTTCCAGGACAACCAGCGCCGCATAGGTCTCGCCATTGGCGGTGCGAACCGGATAATTGAAATCCGACCGGGAAAATCGAACACCGGCGTCGTCGGCGTCGCTCTCGCGCAGCGCGATGAAACTGGCGCCTGTATCGACCATAAAGCGCGTATCTTGATGGTTGACGCTGGCCGCGACATAATAGTGAAGGTCTGGCGATGCTTTGATGCGCACTTCACGGCCATAGGTCGACGATGCCTGCGCTCTGTGTACAGACGGCGCTGGAACAGTTTGCACCGGCGCCGCTGTATGTTCCGGCTGCATGTGAACAGCTTCGATATAGCGCACAGCCACGGCCGCGAAGGCGGTTATCCCCACTACAAAGAAAAATTCCGTGCGCATGCTGCAGACCCTGGCTAACGGGTTTGAGCATGACGGAACAATTTTAAAGAACCGCTCCGCGAAGCCTTCAATTGAAACTAGTCTTGGTTAAGGCCGATCACATCGCGCATGGAATAAAGGCCTGGCGGACGGGTAGCGACCCAGCGGGCCGCAGTAATAGCGCCCCGGGCGAACAGACTTCGATCAATCGCCCGATGAGAGACCGTCAGAACCTCATGGGGCCCCGCAAAATGCGCTTCGTGTTCGCCAATGACGCCGCCGCCGCGAAGGACGGCAAAACCGATCTGTCCGGGTTCGCGCGCGCCGGCGCGACCGGTATCGAATCCGACAGCCGCATCGTCCAACGCTCGTCCGCGACCGCTCGCCGCCGCCTCGCCGATCATCAGTGCGGTGCCGGACGGGGCGTCCACCTTATGGCGATGATGAATATCGATGATTTCGATATCGTAATCATCCGGCAACGCCTTCGCCGCCTGCTCCACCAACGCTGTCATCAGGTTGACGCCAAGAGACATATTGCCTGATTTCACGATGGGAATGGTCGCCGCGGCTTTTGCAATGACCGCTTCCTGCGCATCGCTAAATCCGGTGGCGCCGATGACATGGGCGACGCCGGCTTTTGACGCCGCCTGCGCTAGAGCAACAGCAGCGGCCGGCGCAGAAAAATCAATGACAACATCCGCATCAGCGAGGGTCGCATCCCCCGCGGTCGCGACAATCACGCCCAAATCATCAAGCCCTGCAACGGCGCCGACATCGCGGCCGAGGTCCGGGCTCTGCGCATGCTCTATCGCGCCGGCAAGCCGGATGTTTGAGGCCGCAGCCGCTTCTCGAACAATTGCGCGGCCCATGCGCCCGGCGGCGCCTGAAATAATGATGGAGAGGTCGGTCATGGGCGTCCTGCCAGGGAAATCATAATCTGGAAATCAATGCTCAAGCCGAGCCTTAGAGGTCGACCTCCATATACCGCAAGGCGCCGTTTTGCGAAGCGCCCGTCTCCCGCCAGCCGAGCGCGGCATAAAAGCGCCGCGCCCGGGCGTTGCGGGTTGTTACGTTCAATCGGGCCCTTGCAAAACCCGCCATCGATAATGTCTCCCGGGCGTGATCTTCCAAGAGGCCGCCAAATCCCTGGCCGCGCCAATCCGGCGCAACATAGAGGTGATGCAACTGGCCAAATTCCGCTTCCCGAGAATTCTCCCCAAGCACGGCCATGCCAATCGGCGCGCCACCAGACTCCAACATGGTTGCAAAATCGCGATGCCGCCCAGCACATTGGGCAATCCAGAAGGGAAAGACCTGACCGCGCCGGCCATAGTCACGAAAGAACCGGGAGTCGGTTCCCAAACTTTCCCGATAAAGGTCGCGACCAAATTCGATCAGTACGGATGCGTCTCTAAGCGGACGGATCGGCCTCAACCGCCAGACGTCTTTCTTTGGTTTTTGCTCGCGATAAGCCATGATCGTCAATATAAGCAGGGAAGAGCGGATTGCGAATGCGCACGACGGGTACGCTGGACCATACGATCCCGGTCGCCAATGAGCATTATTTTTCGGTTGATGCCGGCCCGCGCGGCCCTATGGTCCGCCGGTCATGCTAAAACTCCCGCCGCTGCAGATTTTTCGCCACCAGGCCTACCGCCATTACTGGATCGGACGACAACTGGTTTCGTTCGCCCGGCAAATGACGGCGGTGGCGATCGGGTGGCAGGTATATGATCTGGCGCGCGAAACCCGGTCGATCGAAGAATCCGCTTTCCTGCTCGGTATGGTGGGCCTGGCGCAGTTTCTCCCGGTACTGACATTATCGCTGGTGGGCGGGCAAGCTGCGGACCGGTTTAATCGCAAGTGGATTCTCATCATCGCCAACGCGGTGCGCGTTTTCGCTATTGCAGGATTAATTGCCGTTAGCGCGATGGAAACGGCCCGCGCTCTTCCGCTCATTTTTGTCATCGCCGCACTGATGGGCCTGGTGAATGCATTCGTGCCGGCGGCGTCGAACGCTCTTTATCCTCGGCTCGTTCCGCGAGACGAACTTGCACAGGCGATTGCGTGGAATTCGTTAGGCTATCAGACCGCCGCCATTTTGGGGCCAGCGGCGGGCGGATTTCTCTATATCGGCGGACCACAGCTTGTTTATGGCGCCGCGACCGCGATTACCGCGCTCGCCGTCATCAGTTTCCTTTTCGCCAGGACACCGGAACACATCCCGTTGAAATCCGCGAATGGGGCGTCGATGATTTGGGAGGGACTGAAATATGTGCGTAGCAACCAGATCGTGCTCGGCGCAATTTCACTTGATCTGGTGGTTGTCTTTTTCGGCGGCGTGACAGCGCTCCTTCCGGTTTTCGCGCGCGACATTCTTTATGTAGGCGCAGAAGGCCTCGGTTTCTTACGCGCAGCGCCGGCTTTGGGCGCGGTTTTGGTCGCCGCCTGGCTGGCCGGACGCCCGTTATCCCGGAAAGTCGGCCCGTGGATGTTGGTCGCTGTTGTCGTCTATGGCGTCGCGATGCTCGGCTTCGCCGTCTCTACTATCTTCTGGGCGTCGATGGTTGCGCTCGCCATCACGGGCGCAGCAGACATGATATCCGTATACGTCCGACAATCGCTAATTCAATTCGCGACGCCCGACGCCATGCGTGGGCGGGTATCGTCCGTCTCGTTTATTTTCATCTCAGCATCCAATGAACTCGGTGAATTTGAAAGCGGCGTCGCCGCGCGGTTTCTTGGTCCTGTCGGCGCTGTTCTGCTCGGCGGGGTGGTGGCTATCACGATGGCTGTCGCCTGGATCGGGTTGTTCCCACGGCTGGCTCGGGCCGACAAATTTGAAGACGCGTCGGTAGACGACAATACACGCACAATCCCAACGAAAGGGTGAGACGCGATTTCCCCGCCGCTTCGGGCCAATTTCCAATGCTGGCGCAAAATCACCCGCCGGAGCGGGAATTCAGAAACGAAATCGTTGGCGCGACACGGTAACCCTCGCCGCACCAAACCGTTTACCGATGGCGCCTGAGACCGCAAAGCCTGTATCAAATTCAGTATTCCAACCAACTGGCGTCCCGCCTGGCAACACCGTACCGGCTGGGATCGCCGTGCCGGCGCCCGTCGAAAAATCAGTGCTGAAGGCGCCTTCATTATCCGAATCCTGCAGAAAAACGCCGCTGCCGGTGATACTGACATACGTGTCGCCTGCTTGTGCGGCTCCCGCGAAAGATAAGACGGCGATGCCGGCGAGAAGTTGCAACCTTGTCATGAATCCACTCCATACATTTCAAAACATTGCAGGCCGTTTGACGCTGTCGCCGCCAACCTGCGCACGATCTTTCAACGCGTGAACGGTTCAATCCGATCTTGCAGGATGGTCAGACTTTTGTGAATTCACCAAAAGGACCAGTAAGCGAATTCCGCATACTGACGCGGCTTCACACAGGCCTCACGCGTGTTGATTTGTACTCACCCTATCGAGTGATCCGCTTACGCTAAATTTTATGAAAAAGCGGTCTGTAGGCCGTCCGGCCCGCAGCTCTTTCTGGTTTAAAATGACGAGCGCGTCTCACCATAGAGATCCACAACAGCTTGTCAGCGCCCGTCGGTTACGTTCTCCCAGAACGTCTTGGCCCGGTCGAAGAAGTTTTTGGATTGCGGGCAGGCGTCTTCGCCGCCGCCGGCTTCACAGAATTGGCGCAGGAGATCCTTTTGCTCCGCATTGAGGCTGGTCGGCGTTTCGACTTGCACTTCCACATACATGTCGCCCCGGCGGCGAATGTCGCCGCGACCAGATTGGTCAAGCTGCGTCATCCCTTTCTGGCGCACCCGGAACCTTTTGCCCGTTTGCGATCCTTCGGGAACGGAGATTTTCACCCGGCCGCCGTCGATGGTCGGGGTCTCAAATTCTCCTCCCAGCGCAGCCGTCGTCATCGGGATCGGCATCATGCAATAAAGGTCCGCCCCATCGCGCTCAAACAGATCATGTTCGGCGACATTGCAGAACACATAAAGATCGCCTTCCGGGCCGCCGCGCGGGCCGGCCTCGCCCTCACCGGAAAGCCGAATGCGCGTGCCGTTCTCAATTCCGGCAGGAACATCAATGGAAAGCGTGCGCTCCCGTCGGACACGGCCCTGGCCGCCGCAATCCGTACAGGGATCTGATATGACCTTGCCTTCTCCGTTGCACTCAGGGCAGGTACGCTCAATCGTAAAGAAACCCTGCTGCACGCGGACGCGGCCCGCGCCCTGGCACATGCCGCAATGGGTCGGCCCGGCGCCCGGTTTCGCTCCTGAACCTTCACAACGCTCACAAGCGACGGATCCCGGCACCTTGATTTCCGTTTTCTTGCCGTTGAAGGCGTCTTCCAGTTCGAGGTCCAGCACATATTTGAGGTCCGCGCCGCGACCAGGGCCGGCGCGGCGCTGCCCGCGCCCGCCCATAAACTCGCCGAAAATATCTTCGAAAATATCTGAAAATGCGCCAGCACCGGCGCCGCCAAACCCTTGGGAAAAGCCGTTTGCGCCGCCGCCATTTTGAAACGCGGCGTGGCCAAAGCGGTCATAGGCGGCGCGCTTTTGATCATCGGACAATATTTCGTAGGCTTCGCCCAGTTCCTTGAACTTTTGCTCAGCCTCCGGATTATCCTTGTTCCGGTCCGGGTGATATTGCATCGCGCGCTTGCGGAACGCGGACTTTATCGCGCCCGCATCCGCGCCGCGCTCGACGCCAAGAGTTTCATAATAACATTGCTGCGCCATTTTGGGCTCGCCTCTAGCTTCTGCTTGACGCCGCCTTTCGATCCGCCTTGCAGATCAACAGGCGGCGGGCGTTGCGGGGACAAATAAACCGCCCCCGCCCCATTTGATCGCTAGTCTTTTTTGTCGCCGTCGACTTCTTCGAAGTCCGCATCGACAACATCGTCGTCCGCTTCGGCGTCGCGGGCCGCGTCAGCAGCAGCAGCCGCTTCACCGGCGTCCCCGCCGCCTTCTTTATACATCGCTTCACCAAGCTTCATGGAGGCTTGAGCAAGAGCGGTTGCGCCGGCGTTGATAGCTTCAAGGTCGGCATCTTCGTTGCCGAGCGTTTCTTTCAACGTCGCCAGTGCGCCTTCAATAGCGTCCTTGTCTTCGTTGGAAATCTTGTCGCCATATTCCTTGAGATTATTCTCCGTTGAATGGACAAGCGCTTCGGCGCGGTTGCGGGACTCAACGCCTTCCCGGCGTTCTTTGTCCGCCTCAGCGTTCGCTTCAGCGTCCTTGACCATTTTTTCGATATCGTCGTCGGACAAGCCGCCGGACGCCTGAATGCGGATCGATTGCTCTTTGTTCGTCGCTTTATCCTTAGCGCTCACATGAACGATGCCGTTCGCGTCAATATCGAATGTAACCTCAACCTGCGGCACGCCGCGGGGCGCCGGCGGAATGCCGACCAGGTCAAACTGTCCGAGCATCTTGTTGTCAGCGGCCATTTCCCGCTCGCCCTGGAATACGCGGATCGTCACCGCCGACTGATTGTCTTCGGCTGTAGAGAACGTCTGGGACTTCTTTGTCGGGATCGTCGTATTGCGATCAATCAACCGCGTGAAGACGCCGCCAAGGGTCTCAATACCGAGGGACAATGGCGTTACGTCAAGAAGAAGAACGTCTTTGACGTCGCCCTGCAATACGCCCGCCTGGATCGCGGCGCCAAGGGCGACCACTTCATCCGGATTCACGCCTTTATGGGGCTCTTTGCCAAAGAACTGCTTCACCGTGTCCTGAACTTTCGGCATGCGGGTCATGCCGCCGACGAGAATGACTTCGTCAATGTCGCCGGAGGAAAGGCCGGCGTCCTTAAGCGCGGCCTTGCACGGATCGACGGTGCGCTTGACGAGATCCTCAACCAGGCTCTCCAGTTTCGCGCGGGAAAGTTTCATGGCCAGGTGCTTCGGACCGGACGCATCAGCGGTGATGAAGGGAAGATTTACTTCATACTGGGACGTTGAAGAGAGTTCTTTCTTGGCTTTTTCCGCCTCTTCTTTCAGGCGCTGCAGTGCAAGCTTATCGCCGCGCAGATCAATGCCCTGATCTTTTTTGAATTCGTCCGCGAGGTAATCGACGATGCGCAGGTCAAAATCTTCACCGCCGAGGAACGTGTCGCCATTGGTTGACAAAACCTCAAAGACGCCGTCGCCGATCTCCAGAATGGAAATATCGAAGGTGCCGCCGCCAAGATCATAAACAGCGATCTTCTGGCCGCCGGTTTTCTTGTCGAGACCGTAAGCCAACGCCGCTGCGGTCGGCTCGTTAATAATGCGAAGAACTTCAAGGCCGGCGATCTTGCCAGCGTCTTTTGTCGCCTGGCGTTGAGCGTCGTTAAAATACGCCGGAACGGTGATGACGGCTTGCGTCACATCCTGGCCGAGATAGCTCTCAGCGGTTTCTTTCATTTTCTGCAGGATGAACGCGGAAATCTGAGACGGCGCGTATTTATCGCCGCGGCTTTCCACCCATGCATCGCCATTATCGCCTTTGATGATGGCGTACGGGACCATGCCCTTGTCTTTTTCTACGGTCGGATCGGAATAAGGCCGGCCAATCAGGCGTTTGATTGCAAAGAAGGTGTTTTCCGGGTTGGTGACCGCCTGGCGTTTCGCCGGCTGACCGATCAAACGCTCGCTGTCTTCAGCAAATGCGACGACCGACGGCGTCGTGCGCGCACCTTCGGAATTTTCAATAACTTTCGGTTCTTTGCCCTCCATCACGGCGACGCATGAATTTGTCGTGCCGAGATCGATCCCAATAACCTTGCCCATATCTCTTTATTCTCCTTCGCGAGCGAGCCGCCCCTTAATCTCAGAGCCTTAGCGCTTTCGGCTTAAATAGCCGCACCGAAAGCAGGTTGAAGCGCCCTGAATGGACGAGCCCCTATCATGGTGTTGTGCGGCGTCCTTGTCCCTCACGCCGCGGGTTCGAGGCGCATATAGTTAGGGATAATTCGCCCCGCAACCCGGAGCGCGCGAGCCTTCCTTCAAAAAATGTCAGAAATTCTAAGCCGCGACAGCGCGCGCAGGGTCGGACGCGTTAAGGGGTCGTTAAAAACCTTATAAAACTTATGCTTAAGGGACATTTCACCTTCTTCGCCTAGCACTAACGGGGCAAGTAGGGAGTTCGCAAAGATCATGTGCCACCGTCAGTTATTGCTGTGCGCTACTGCAGCAGCCGCTCTGTCTGCATGTTCCTCCACCGGCGATACGCCGCCGCCGGTGCCGAACCAGCCCGGTCCGACGGTCCAGGCGTTGAACACGACGCTGGGTCCGATCTCCTTCACAAATCCAGCCAATGGCGGCGCGATCGACGAAGTGTTCGATGCGGTCACTGCAAGTATAACCGTCTCGCAAAACGCCGATGGGGGTTTTGAATATGTCGATCAGAATATGGGTGACTTTCAAAACATCTCTGGCACAGCGAGCTTTTCGAGAAATGGCGTAAACGGCCTGCCAAATACTTTGTCTTTTGACATCGAACAAAACGATATCGATTTTGAAGACACATTCGGACCGATCGTCCTGGCCGACCCCGGCGACGTCGTCGGGATTGAAAACGACGACATCGCCTTTTTTATCGCGGCCTTCCCAGGACGTTTTCCGAGCGGGCCAAACAATTTTGATCCTGATGATTTCTTTGGCGATCCATTTGGCGCCGACGCAGCGGTTCAAGCATTAAGCGACGCAGGAGAGGGTGATTTTGTTGGCGCATTAACTGACATCGCAGCATCGCTACGCTCCGAAGACTTCTACTTTTATCGTGGCGTCAACGGCAGTGGCTATTTCCAGCTACAAACGACAGGAACCAACAGCGGGATCACCACGAACTATGTAGCGCTGGGCGATTGGTCAGCGCCTGTCGCCGCCGGCGCAGCAGGAGACACCGTACACGGAACGAGCATCTACGGAAAACTAACGCCAGCCGGCGA
>JBCDAD010000019.1:0-28632 GCA_039186325.1 Pseudomonadota bacterium
CGTTTCAGGATGAATTCCGGGTCGGCATGGGACCCGACCATGAAGAAATAATCATGCACTTTTTCGAATCCAAAGCGTGCGTAAAGGCGCTGCGCGCCGTGGTTTTCCGCATAGACGCTGAGATATATATCGGAAAAACGAGCGTCCAGCCAAGCAAGTGCGGTCTCCAGGAGCCGCGCGCCGACGCCATGGCCCTGTGTTTCCCGAAGGAGATAAAGGCGCAGCAATTCACCCGCATTCTCAGGATTGTCTGGAACAGGGAGATTGCAGGGCCCGGCGCAGGCGTAGCCGACGCCGGCGCCGTCTCGATCTGTCGCCAGCCACACAGCGTGTTCGCGATCGGCGATTAACCGCGCATAAGCGCTCGGACTGTGATGTTCGTCTACAAACGCGCGAAAATCTTCCGGCCGATACAAATGCCCGAATGACTGGAAGAACGTATGCTCTCCGAGATAGGCCAGCGTTTCGGCGTCCTCCTTTTCAGCCAGACGGATCTCATACTGAACGCTTCCCACGACCCCGCTCCCAATTCTTCAAATTAGACTTTGTTCACCCGAACGACGCAACGTAGGCCTTCACGATGGGGCGAACACCGCGCGAGGCGAGCATGGCGATCAGGTATGATGATTTCAAGGCGTTGCGCCACTTCTCCGGTCTTGACGGGGTAAGGGCGCTCGCGATCATCGCGGTCGTGTGGCACCATTCGCCCCGGCCGGAGTTTGCACCCATATTGTCCCGCGGATTTATCGGCGTCGACCTGTTCTTCGTACTCTCCGGTTTTTTGATCACCACGCTTCTTTTAAGAGAGAAAGCGCGAGCGGGCCGCATCTCACTGAAGAACTTCTGGATGCGGCGGATCCTCCGACTGGTTCCTGCGTATTACGCGCTGTTGTTCGCCCTCCTCGCCGCATATCTCATTTTCAAGCCCGGCGATCCGGATACGGAAAAGCTGGTGAACGGCTTTCCGATCTATGCGCTTTATCTTTCCAACTGGCTCCAGCCGGGCGCCAACAATCTCAGCATCACCTGGTCGCTCGCAACGGAGGAACAATTTTATCTTGTCTGGCCAGTGATCGAGGCGTTCGCAACGCCGCTTGTCACTGGCGGGTTATGGTTGATCGCACTCCTGATCAATCAGCTGATTAATTTCGGCGTCCTTGATGGCGCGATCCTGCAATATTTCGGCGTTGGACCGGAACAGCATCCGGAAATTCTGGAATCAACCTTTACGCCTATTCTGTTAGGCGTGGGGCTCGCCCATATAATGCACCGGGAAAAAACATTTTCGGTTCTGGGGCGTGCGGCCGGATTTTCCCACGCGCCGATCGTCTTCGCCATCGCGTTGGTTATTTTGCTCAATGCGCCTGTCGCGGATATTTCCGGCCCCATACGTTTCGGCGTGCACCTACTGATGACGGCGTGGATTGCGAGCTTACTATTGGCGCCGGCCAGCCCGATCACCCGCGGATTGGAAATGCGCGGCGTCGCCTATATCGGCGCCGTCAGCTACGGCATGTATCTTTTTCATATGTGGTGCATATTCGCCGTGGGTGCGGTGGTTTCCAAATTGGGGGCGCCGACAACGCCAATCGTTTTTATCGCCGGCCTCGTTCTGACCGTGATCATTTCGGCGCTCAGCTTTGAATTGTTCGAGAAACGCTTCCTGGCGCTGCGCAAAAAATTCAGACAATAAAAAGCCCGGCCGAAGCAATTCCGGCCGGGTCACGTTTTGGTGATCAAGGGACGCGTTAGAGGACGCGCTCTTTCAGGTCTTTTGCAACACGAAAGGCCACCTTCTTCGATGCTTTGATGCGAATAGATTCGCCCGTCGCAGGATTGCGGCCCATGCGCGCTGCGCGATGGCGCACTTGCAGAATACCAAGACCCGGAATGCGAATCTTCTGGCCTTTTTTCAGGTTGGCGCCAATGCGGTCAATAAAATCTGACAGCACTTCTTCAGCCTGGCGCTTCGGCATTTCGTAGTCTTCCGCGATCTCAGCGGCCAGATGTTTCAGCGTAACAACAGCTGGCGCGGCTTTTTTCGCCGCTGTCTTCCGTTTCGTCGTCGTTTTGCGTTTTGCCGGGGCGCGTTTCGCCGGCGCCCGCTTGGCGGTTGTTTTCTTTGCGGCGGCCTTACGTTTTACCGGCGCCTTTTTCTTGGTCGTTTTGCGTTTCACGGCCATTTAGAGATGTCCTTTAAGAGCGAAAAAAATAATGAAATCGGAATCGAATGATTCGGCGCACGCTTAAACACTGCGTTCGCGCTCATGACAAGCAAAAAAGCACTGTGAAATAAGGAAAAGTCGCATCGTTCAATGAAAGGGCGCCTGTTCTGATCAACGACGCGCCATAAAAATCATATCAGACGATCAACTTTTATTATGCAAAACAACAAACAATCTCTCAGATTACTCTGAGTTCACGATAGCGTCGCGCGGATTTTTTTGGCGATCTCGCGTGCGTCTTCCTTGTCTGATCGATCAAGATGGTTGGCGATTGAAACTCGGTCTTCTTCCGAAAAAGACTGGTGCAATTTCGAGATCATGCGCGCTGATTTAATATTTAATTCAAACGCACGAATGCCGGGAAACAATCGTTCCATATAACCCGGCGGCGCCATCGTCGTATTCCAATCCGGATAATCACTCACATCCGGATATTGAGGTTCGAACAACGCCGCCAAGTCATTGATCAATTTTACGAAAAAATCGAAATCCTCGCGGATCCGGACGACGCCTTCTATCTGGACTTCCTCATAATCAACCGTGCCCGCACGATCGATATTGGTGCGCCAGTTCGGCGACACATAGCTCGATCGACCGGCAAAAGTGACCAAGGCCTCCTGCCCGTCAAGGTCAGGGGCCTGGGGGTTTTGTGCGTTCAGATGCGCGCGCAAACGAACCGGGCGCCCCTCTTCAACATCAACCACAAATGGAATGCGCGTGCTGCGCAAGCCGGAATGGGCGGTGACGAGATTTGCGAATGGATGCGCCCGCACAAGCGATATCAACGCGCCGTGATCATCAACGCGGCGCCATGATGGCGGATAGGGTGGATACGTCAATTTCGCTTAGCTCCCAACTTGACGCCATATCCAATGCGCCGGGAAGTGATTACTCCGCAGCGATCCCCGCCATGGAAACAGCGCCGCGATCGCTGCGATACGTATTTATACGATCCTCGATGTCGCCGCGGAAATGGCGAATGAGCCCTTGCACAGGCCACGCCGCCGCATCGCCAAGGGCGCAAATCGTATGCCCTTCAATCTGTCCGGCGACGTCCAACAGCTTGTCGATTTCTTCTGTTGTTGAATCGCCTTTGGCCATGCGTTCCAGGACCCGCCACATCCAGCCTGTTCCCTCGCGACACGGGGTGCACTGACCACAACTTTCATGTTTGTAGAAATAGGAAATCCGTGAAATTGCTTTGACGATATCGGTAGACTTGTCCATCACGATGACGGCCGCGGTGCCGAGGCCCGATTTCACGTCACGCAATGCGTCGAAATCCATCAGCACGTCGTCACAAATTTCTTTCGGCAAAAGCGGCACGGATGATCCGCCAGGGATGATCGCTTTCAAATTATCCCATCCGCCGCGCACGCCCCCGCAATGCTCATTGATGAGCGTTTTGAGCGGAATCGACATCGCTTCTTCGACATTACAGGGCCGTTCCACATGGCCGGAAACGCAAAACACTTTCGTGCCTTTGTTATTCTCGCGGCCGAATTTCTGGAACCAGTCGGCGCCCCGGCGCAGAATTGTCGGCACAACCGCGATAGACTCCACATTATTGACCGTCGTCGGACAACCGTAGAGCCCGGCGCCGGCCGGAAATGGAGGCTTCAGACGCGGCTGACCTTTTTTGCCTTCAAGGCTTTCAAGAAGCGCCGTTTCTTCGCCGCAAATATACGCCCCGGCGCCGTGGTGAAGATACAGATCGAAATCCCATCCGGACCCCGCCGCATTCTTGCCCAACAGACCCGCGGCGTAGGCTTCGTCAATCGCCGCCTGGAGCGTGTTGCGTTCATCCACATATTCGCCGCGAATATAGATGTAACAGGCATGGGCCTTCATGGCGTAGGACGCGATCAGACAGCCTTCGATGAAAAGATGCGGATCATGACGCATCATTTCCCGGTCTTTGCATGTGCCGGGTTCAGACTCGTCGGCGTTCACCACCAGATAGTGCGGGCGGTCGCCGACTTCTTTCGGCATAAAGGACCATTTCAACCCCGTCGGGAAACCGGCGCCGCCACGGCCGCGCAGACCGGAATCCTTGACCTGTTGGATAATCCAGTCTTGTCCCATCGCAATAAGATCGGCAGTCCCGTTCCAGGCGCCGCGCGTGCGCGCCGCTTCAAGGCGCCAGTCGTGGAGACCATAAAGATTGGTGAAAATCCGGTCTTTGTCTTCGAGCATCCCGTTACTTTCTCATTCCCAGTTCCGGTTCATCGACTGTTCTGGCCGCTGCCCGTGCTCAGCAACGCGGCGACACCGCCCGTCAGCGCGACCGCACCCATAACCACGGCTGTTTGGATGGCGCCAAACGCGCCGACGATAATCAACGCCAGGCCCGCCCCACACGCCGTGACGCCGCTTTCGCGCGCCAGATCAACCGCGCCCTCGTCCGTGCCGTTCACCTCCGGATCCAGCTCCGGGATATAGTGCGGGCTTTGTTTTCGATCCAAGCTCATCTCGTCATGCTTATCAGCGCATAAAAAACCGCAGCGTCCTTCCCGGTCCGCCAAAGACCCAGCGACGCTGATCTGGAGCTATCTAGCAGATTTTGCAGGGGAAACCATGCGACACGGGGGGATGTCGCCCGTCCCAAAACGACATCTTCACAAAATACATGCACGACACGAAAGAAAAGGCGCTCCGCGAAGGATTTGCCCGCGATTTCTGACCTGTGGCGGATGTGGACATGCTTTCATTGGGCGACCAGAGAACCGGGCGTCTGAGGCAGAGAAACGACAAGAATTTCGCCCTTTCGATAGCGCCCGACATGATGAACTGGAGAGATTCGCGAACGGTCCGGTCAGGCGTGACGCATTGCAATGACGAGGGCCGTATGCTGGTGTAGCTGATTAAGAGAACAATAGTCGGGCGTCCGTTAATCGGGATGCCGACAGCATTGCGGGGGCGCTGTTAGATGAGACTCTTTATTTTTATTATCTTTATACTGTGGATTGTTGCGGTGAGCAGACCCGCATATGCGCTTCAATTCGAATGGGAGTTTCCGACAGGTGATCCTTCTCAACTGTTGGTTGGGGACTATTCCCTCGAAATGGCGAATACAACTGTCAGTGGACTGAACGAGGCGCCATGCCGAATAGAGCTTTCGGCGGCGCCGCGCTTGTTAGAAGGTTCGAAAGTTAACATAGGCGGGGTTTGCCCGGCCCCTTTCGATGAGGCGCGCGGCTGGACCTATGACGGCGGTCAGAAGCGGCTCGATATTTTCAATCGGTGGGACCAAGGGGTTTGGTCAGGCAATCTTGACGAGAATGATGGCTCTTTTTCTGGCGGCGCAAAAAACGGCGAGCATTTTCGTCTGGTCCCACAGTTCGATAGCCAACTAAAACTGCCGCCATCGATGGTCGCCGCATTGGATGCCCATGTCGGCCAATGGCGGGTCGTCTTTGCGCCGGATAACTATGTCTGCGGCGCCGTGCTGATGGGATTAACCGGTAATGACGGGCGGCTTGCAGAATTTAATCGCGACTGCGTCCGCGAGCATCGACGCTTACGGCGCTTTGTCCGCGCCGGCGGATGGCGCCTCATGCGAGACGGACGGCTTGCTATTTTTGAATATGACGTTGACGACCTTTGGAAAGGCGTTCGACTGGAGGGCGCCGAACCGGCTTATGGCGGGCGCCAACGCCGTGACCCGCCGGGCCCCGCGGTGATCCTGCAGCGGATTGGCGATCTGCCCCCGCCGCCGCCCGAAGAGGCCATTGGCGGGCGCTATAGAATGGAGAACATCATCGGCGCTTATAATTGCGAGGTCTCTCTCGCCGCGGAGAAATTTGAGGGCCTTGGCAAATTTAAACCGACCAATCCGAACCAGAGGGGCGCACGCATTTCCGGACGGGGCTGTGATCTGGATTGGGAAGCGGCCGCGTGGGAGCTGATCGGCGATGAATTAGTGCTGACCGATATCGAAAACCGCACGGTGTGGCGCGGAAATCTGGCGTTTAAAGGTGTATGGTTAGGCGTTGACCGATTTGGTTTTCCGCGCCGATTGGTCCTTGCGGATTAACGTCGAACGTACCGTCGTCGGCGCCGTTTATGTCCGAATCTCAAGCTCCGATATAATGCGGACTGTGTTTTTGATCCAAGCTCATCACGTCCCGCGTTACCCGGCCAAAAATGGGGCGGGGCGCATCGCCTTCGCGCTATCAACCAAGCAAGAAAAGCACGGGTGCGGCCCAAAGGGCCGCCCAAACCAAAAGTACGTATCCAACGTCATTTATTCCAATTAAGAACGCAATCACCGATCCAAATGCCCAAACCAATGCAGCGAGGAAAGACACTTTCGCTGCTCGCTGTGTATCGGCGAGATCACCATTGCGTACGCCGATCCCCATCAGCCCATATAACAACAATAATTGCGCGGCTAACGAGGCGCCAATTACAGCCGCCCATTTCGTGCTCTCAAAATCATAGGCAAGGTAAAAAGCGGTTCCGTACGGAAAAAACCAGCCTAGGAAATATAAAATGACGGCGAGAAAATCCCCACCGTCAAAAAATGACCGACGCTCTGGATCCAACTCCGGGATGTAGTGCGGGCCTAAATCACGTTCCTCGTCTTTGTTTTTGCTCACGAAACCAGCACCCAAAGCGCGAGCGGCGCCAGAAAAAGACCTGCCCAGATCATCAGGGCGAGGCCCCAGCCGGGGGCCGAGGCGGCGAATGTGACGATCCCGGCGGTCAGGAGGAGAACCGATCCGGCGATGCTGATGATCAAATAGGTCTGCATCGATGTCGTCGTCAGGCCGAAGAGCTTTCCGGCGCGGGCGGCCAACAAAAGCGCCAGATGAAGAGCGCCCGCAATACCTGTCGCAATTCCAAGCCCGGGCCCTAGCGTCTGCCAGACGATCGGCGCAGCAAGACCATAGGTCACGGCGAACCCGGTCCAGAACAAAAATAATGAAACCGCGTCGCTCGGTTCTTCGCGATCCGGATTGTCCGGATCAAGTTCGGGGATGTAATGGGGGCCCTGATCGCGCGGCGCTTCGGCCGGGTCAGCGTCAGAAGTCTGGCGACTATCCGATACGCGCGGCCCCTCTTCACCCGTTTGCTCGGTCATGCGCCCGCCTCCTTCGACAAGGTTTCAATTATCGCAAAATCCGGACGGTCCGCAAAGAGGTGCGACCGGATATCAAGGCCCGATATTTTGAAAGTCGCCGCTCACCGGTCCGTTGCTGAAGCATGCTGGGCGGTCATCGGCCGAAAGGAGTACAAGCGCCCCCGAGGACGCAAACCGTCACACGGCAAAAAATCAGTCGTCGCCGACACTCTTTACAAGACGCAAGACCAGCGGCGTTGTGACCAGCGTGCTCGCGATCAACCCGCCGATCAGTAACGGCAAGCTGTTGGACATAAAATAAACTGCAATAACGCCAGTGATCAGCACGCCCTCAATAATCGCGAGTTTGATCAGGTGTTGGGTCGCTTCGGCGGATAATTTTCGTGGTTCATTACTCATGTCAGCGGCCTTATGAAACCTGGCAAGGGCATATTGACCAGAACGCGTTAACCGAAGGTGTGTCGGCCAACCGACCGCATGGCTGGCGGATCAATCGGGCAGGCTTTGAAGCCAATATTTCCGATTGACCGGACAATACGGCCTGTCGATGGCGCCCCGTCGATGGCTCTTAGTCGGGGAGAAATCATGCCTTGCGATTGCAAATGATTTGCAATATTTAGGAGGGCCTCTGTTCGGTCGGCGGCGTAAACTGCGGACGATTACTTAGAAATGGTTTCCAAGGGTTTGCATCACGAAGACTTTGCATCGCTGACAAAGTTTATAAAAGTGAAATATTCCGTATAGAACTTGATCTCGAATATTTTTTATGAACACAGTTGCCCTCGCGCGCTATATTGCGATTTCCCCGGACCTATCGACGAAAGAACGTGTCGGGCGATATGGCGTTATATACGCGTTGATTGCTATCGCCGTCTTCGGGGGCGATCAGACCCGCAACGTTTTCTGGGAAACAATAGCGTCGGCCTATATCTCCGTAACCGTCTTTGTTGCGGCGACGCTGTTGGTGTTTTTCGGTCTCGAATATCTACTGCGTATCGACACCAGCAAACTGCTTAAAAAGCACCGCAAATATCAAATCCCTGTCGCGGCCGTGCTGGGCGCGCTGCCTGGATGCGGCGGGGCCATTATTGTGATGACGCAATATCGGATCGGTCAGGTTGGGTTCGGCGCTGTTGTCGCCGTGCTCACCTCAACGATGGGCGACGCGGCGTTTCTCCTGATCGCCAAAGAACCGCAAACCGGCCTTATGATCATGGGCATGAGCATCTTTATCGGGATCGTCAGCGGCGCCGTCGTTGAGAAGATTCACGGTTATGATTTCCTGCGTGTCGACGAAGAAAAGCACCCGCTCAAGCGCATACCGCCGTTCCGATTTGGCAAATTAAACTGGCCATGGTTCGCTTTGTTGGCGCCGGGGTTTTTGTTTGGGATGATGTCGGCGTTTCAAATCGACATCGACAGTTTTTTTGGGGTAACCGGAATTGAACTGACGGTCGGCGCCGCCGGTGCGGTTCTTTCGCTCGCCCTTTGGTTCATCAACCCCTGCACGAGCGCAAGCTATGTGAACAGGACAGATGAAGAAACAGCCGACCATGTTTTCGACAAAACAACCACGGATTCGTGCTTTGTCACTGTCTGGGTGGTGATTGCGTTTTTGCTGTATGAGCTGAGTGTGTTGTGGGCCAGCTGGGACTTGCGCGCCGTCTTCGCGACCGCCGGCGCTGCGTTGCCGATGTTCGGCGTCCTGGTTGGATTTATCCCGGGCTGCGGACCGCAGGTTCTGACCGCCAGTCTCTATCTGCAGGGCGTTATTCCATTATCGGCGCAAATCGGCAATTCGATTTCAAATGATGGCGACGCGCTGTTTCCAGCGCTCGCCGTGGCGCCGAAGGCGTCTTTGATCGCCACGTTTTATACGGCCATCCCAGCGGTTATCGCCGGCTACGGCTGGTTCTTTTTGATCGAACGGTAGCGGCGCGCGTCAGAATTCCCCGAACGCCGCGACGACAGCCTCTCGCAATGGCGATGCGTCGATCACCGCTTGTGTCTGATCAATTTCCTGGTTTAACGCGTCTAACACGTCAAATGAGCTGGCGCCGCTGAGGCAAAGACGGCGTTCTTTTTCATACCATTCTGTTTGAATACGTTCCCGGTCATCTTTCGAGAATTTCCGGGTGTGAATTGGCGTCCAGTGATTGATCGCGGTGTCGGCGCATCTATCGATCCGCATGTCTTTTTGGTTCGCAATTTCAGTTAGCGCGCTAACCTTCATCTGAAGCTGCGCCAACGTCACGGTCGGACGCTCAATTGGAGCCAAACCAAGGATAGACTTTTCTTGCATCGCCGGTTTGTTCGAACAGGCGAATATTGCAGCACCCGCACAAACGATAATCAGGGAACGTGCGTTCATTGCGTCACTCCGCTGGCTGGCTGTTTGGAATTTCCTTTAGCGGCGCCGCGGCTGAGCCGTCATAGAGCGCAGGATCGGTGAGCGTCGTGTTGTCGCCTTCCGGATCGGATGAGTGGCGCTTTGGGTTCTGCGTACCCGACTTGATGTCTTCGCCTCGGCGGAACTTCCCCAGAATCTCTTCAAAATTCTCCGGGGTCAGATCTTCGAAGTAGTGGTCATTCTCTTTCGTGGAGACCTGCACCATCGGCGCATTGCAGCAGGCGCCGAGACATTCCACTTCCAGCCAGGATAATTTTCCGTCCTCAGAGATTTCGTTTTCGGGACCGATCACCTTCTTGGCGACCTCGCGCAAATCATAAGCGCCGCGCAACATGCAGGGCGTTGTGCCGCAAAGTTGCACGAAATATTCTCCGACCGGCGCCAGATTAAACATCGTGTAGAAAGTTGCGACCTCATAGACGCGGATATAGGGCATCGCCAGTTGTTCGGCGATCGCCTCCATCATCGGAATAGAAATCCAGCCTTCCTGTTTCTGGCCGCGCCACAAAAACGGAATAACGGCTGACGCCTGGCGGCCTTCCGGATATTTGGCGATTTGCGCAGCGCACCATTCTTCATTTTCCGCCGACCAGGCGAAGGATGCGGGCTGGTTGGTTGCGGGCTTGCGGCTCGCCATGGGGTCACCTTCCGGGTTGGCTCATCCTCCAGATGGGCCCATCACATCGACCCGGATGATCTTCTCAAAAGACGGGCTATCCGGATCGGCGTCGAAGGTAAAGAGGGCGACACGGTCGAGCTTGTCCGGCGCATCTGCGGCCGGCGCGCCGACAAACACATATTGGAGATATTGGGCCGTAAACGGCGTGGGCGACCAGGCGCCCTCCCCCCATTTCAGCGCCAAAACGGACGCTACGTCGGAAGGCCCCGTCACCACGGGGGTCGGTTTGGAGACGCCGCGGCCGGGATATACATAAAGCGACGCAGCCTCAGCAAAAACCGGCGCCGCCGCGCCCGGGGCGCTTTCAGCCAGTTGCGCAATCAACGTTTCCGTCGCTGATTTCATAGCGTCGGTTGGTTCATCAACGGTCGGCCCTTCGATAAAACCACCCCAGCCAATTTGGGTGCGCGTCGCTTCAATCAATCCCGTATCTGCGTCAAAGTCGAACAGCATCCACAAGGGGGCCCGTTCTTCGCCATTTACCGATTCACCAAAAGCGACCCATTTGTCCGGTGCGATGCGGAAACGGCGCGGTAAATCCGCAAAAGCGCCGGGACGGGCTGCAAAATCGTCGCGCACGCCCGGCTCGATCGCGTCAAGGCTTATCCCGACGACATTGGCCGGGTACATAATACTCAGGATTTCCTCATCGAGGAGCGCGAGCATCGCATCGGCGTCTTTTTCCTTATACGCGGCCAGATACGCATCAATGGTCTCGCGCTGACGCTCGCCGACCCGCACAAACACCTCCGACGGATCGATGTCGACATCCGGCTCTTCAATCGGCTCGTGCTTTACGTTTTTGGCGAATGGCGATTCAACGGTAATATTGTTAATATTCTCCGTGATCGGCTTGGTGACATTCGCACACCCCGACACGCCCAACGCCGCCCCCAACGCCGCCATTGCGGCCAATCCGACAATTCTCATGATCCCCATCCCGAACGGTTCCCTAGCGATATTTCTCGCGCTGCACGATTCACACCGATGCGCCCGATTGTCATAAATTGCAGGTTACGCCACAGCACCCGGGCGACAGTCTCGGCGTGCCTGGCGCATCTTTCCCCACCGAACCCGGAAAAATTACGCCAACAGCCTCTACAACTCAACCTCATTGAGCTCGGCCGCGTCTTCAAAGCAACTGAGGCAAATTACGCCTATGTTCTCCGGGCCGAGCGCGTCAAAAGCGTCCTGGCTGAGTTCGTTACAGGCGGAACAGACCGCATCCCAGACCCCGGTTTCCGAGCGCGACCACCAAAACCCCGTGGGCTCGCCTTTTTGAACCCCTTCGATGATATGGACGCAAACATAGGTTTTCGGCTGTCGCCCATGGGTTCCGCAATCGACGGTTTCGATCACGGGTCCCCGGCCCCGCTCTGGCCAGCGGCTGTATTCCGACGGCGCAGGGTTTTCGTCGGCTTCACCTCGCTCGCCGAATATTTGAAGACCGCCACAATATCCTCAAAGCCCTCTTCGGTTTCCCCATAGCGGATCTGCTTGACCGATTTTTTAGCGTATTTGTTGAAGCAATTATTTGAGGATTGCAGGAGGTCGATGTTCTTCGCTTTGCCCTTCGGCGACACATCAAAAGTGACCGCCGAGAATTCTTCCTCATTCGCCTTTTCAAAACAGCGCCAGGGATAATCAAAATGCGGTCGGCAGGCGCGCGCCGCCGGATGACCATCCAGCACCGCGCTCAACGTGGCGTCGAGAGGATTATACATCACGCAGGAAACGGTGCGCGAAATATTCGGCACAAAATTTCGTTTCTTTTTCGCCGCCCGCCGTTTTTTCGCATCTTCTGCTTTTTTCAACGCGCGTTCAGCACTTTTCTTGTCAAAACTGACTTCTGTGGTCAGCCCTTTTATGCCTTCATCTGTGCACGGATACTTCCATTTGGCCACATACTGAACGGCTTGGCGTTTGAAGCATTCATTGGTCATCTCATAAACATTCAGCCAGTTGACGACGCCGTCGGGCCCTACATTAAATCGCGCTTTGACTGTCTCGGTGTCGGCCGCTTCAGCAAGGCAGGCTTTGGGATAACCGAGCTTCTTTTCCTTCGCGATTGGCGCGACATCGGACCCGAGCGACGCTGATGCAACGCATTCGGATGCGTTGGCTCCCGATGCCGCCAGCACCGCCATTATGGTCACGAAGACTGTCCTCAAAATCGGCTCAAACGCATTGCGCATATCCATCACTCAACAAACTCGCGCTATATGCGCGCTCCCTCATCTCAGCAAGATTAACGCCGAGGCCGCGCCGATCCAAGACTACCGGTCAATCTCGCCGAAAACGATGTCGAGACTACCGAGAATAGCCGATAGGTCCGCAAGGAGATGTCCGCGATTGAGCCAATCCATGGCCTGCAAATGGGAGTAACCGGGCGCGCGTATCTTGCAACGATAGGGTTTGTTTGTCCCGTCGGCGACAAGGTAAACGCCGAACTCGCCTTTCGGCGCCTCGACCGCAGCGTAGACTTCGCCCGCCGGGACATGGAAGCCTTCCGTATAAAGCTTAAAGTGGTGAATGAGGGCTTCCATATTGCCCTTCATTTCCGCGCGCCGCGGCGGCGCCACTTTCCCATCCGTCGTCATGACCGGGCCGGGGTTTGCGCGAATTTTCGCGACCGCCTGTTTCATGATCGAGAGGGACTGGATCATCTCTTCGACGCGGCAGAGATAGCGATCATAGCAATCGCCATTTTTTCCGACCGGGATCTGGAATTCATATTCCGGGTAGGTCTCATAAGGCTGCGCCCGGCGCAAATCCCATTCAATCCCAGAGCCGCGGACCATCACGCCGGAAAACCCCCAGCGAAAGGCGTCTTCTTTTGAGACAACGCCGATATCCACATTGCGCTGTTTGAAAATGCGATTGTCGGTAATGAGCGATTCAATATCGGCAAGCACCGGCGGAAAACTGTCGCACCAGGCCTCGATATCATCTAGCAGCGCGTCAGGCAGGTCCTGATGAACCCCGCCCACCCGGAAATAGGCAGCATGCATCCGGCTGCCGCAAGCGCGCTCGTAAAAGACCATGAGTTTTTCGCGCTCTTCAAAACCCCAGAGCGGCGGCGTCATAGCGCCCACATCCATCGCCTGGGTGGTGATGTTCAGAAGATGCGACAACAGACGGCCAATTTCGCAGAAGAGCACGCGGATATGCTGCGCGCGTATAGGAACCTCGATATCCAGCAACCGTTCCGCAGCAAGACAGAACGCATGCTCCTGATTCATCGGCGCGACATAGTCCAGACGGTCGAAATAGGGTATCGCCTGAAGATAGGTTTTGTGCTCGATGAGTTTTTCCGTACCCCGATGAAGAAGTCCGATATGAGGGTCGACCCGCTCAACGACTTCCCCGTCCAGTTCCAGAACAAGGCGCAACACCCCGTGGGCGGCCGGGTGTTGCGGTCCGAAATTGATTGTAAAATTCCGCTCGGACGATGCGTCCGACGCGCTATCTTCTACCTCAATGATTTTTGTTCCATCAGCCATGGATCGCCTCCGGCGATTGGGACTTTGTAATTCGTGTATGGTGAGTAGTTTCGTTCATCTAGTTTGTCCGTATCCGGCGAATAGGCATTGGTGATCCCTGAGTAGAAAGTAGTGGATAGGCCTGTCCGCCATACTTATTCCGCCGCCGTTCTTTTCTCTTTCACCGAACGGATCAACGCGCAAATCCCTGTAAGATAATATCTTATCCCCCAGCGCCCTGCTGTCCTTTCATTTGAATGCTACTCACGACGAACAACTTACTACTCACCGCTTTCCGCCTTCTCATCGCCAGGCAGCACATATTGAGCGCCTTCCCAGGGGGAGAGATAGTCGAAATTTCGAAACTCCTGCGCCAGTTTCACCGGCTCATATACGACGCGCTTCTGCTCGTCGTCATAACGCACCTCCACATGACCGGTTAGCGGAAAGTCCTTGCGCAAAGGATAGCCTTCAAAGCCATAATCCGTCAGCAGGCGACGCAAATCCGTATGACCGGAAAAGGTGACGCCATACATGTCGAACGTCTCGCGTTCAAACCAGTCCGCACATGGGAATACCGACACAATCGAGGAAATCGATTCGTCCTCGCCAACTTCCGCCTTTACGCGAATGCGCGTGTTATTGTGCATGGAGAGTAAGTGATAAACAATATCGAACCGTTTGGAACGCGCCGGATAATCAACACCGCATAAATCAATCAATACGATGAACTTTGTAACAGGGTCATCGCGCAGGAATTTCATCACTTCAACGATGCGATCGGCGCGCGCGTCAACATTGAGTTCGCCGAACGCCACCCGCCAGCCGCGAATGTCGCTGTCGATATTGGCGGCGATATGCTCGCCGAGGTCGTTGAGTTCTTCGGTCATGAGGGTGAGATGGTGAATGGTGAAGTGATTTGTGTATTGACTTTATGTCTCGTCACCCCCGCGAAAGCGGGGGTCCATGGCGCAGGTCGTCCTGCGTGCGCGGGCTTACGACTCCGGCATCGCCACCGCGTGATGGATTCCCGCCTTCGCGGGAATGACGCCGTCGAATATTTGAGCACGCGTTCAGCGCCATCACCGCACAATGCTCCCCTCGCGGCGGATTTTTTTCTGTAATTGCAGGATGCCGTAGATCAGGGCTTCCGCCGTGGGCGGACAACCGGGTACATAAATATCTACGGGCACAACGCGATCACAGCCGCGCACGACCGCATAGGAATAGTGATAATAACCGCCGCCATTGGCGCACGATCCCATGGAGATCACATAGCGCGGGTTCGGCATCTGGTCGTAGACCTTGCGTAAGGCCGGCGCCATCTTGTTGGTCAGCGTGCCGGCGACGATCATCACGTCCGACTGACGCGGGGACGCGCGCGGCGCGAACCCGAAACGCTCCAGATCATAGCGCGGCATGGAGGCCTGCATCATCTCCACCGCGCAGCAGGCGAGCCCGAAGGTCATCCACATGAGCGAGCCCGTGCGCGCCCAATTGATCAGGGCGTCCGCCGGCGCGGTGAAAAACCCGCGATCGGCCAATTGGTCTGATAGCTCGCCAAAAAACGGATCTTTCGCCGACGGATTATAGACCCGTTCAGCCGGGCTCAGTTCGAAGGGCGAGTCTTTCTGGTCTAGCGCCATTCCAGCGCTCCTTTTTTCCATTCGTATAGAAATCCTACGATGAAGACGCCGATAAAGACGAACATCGACCAGAAAGCGAAAATCTGGAAATTGCGGTCAGCGCCGAGTTCCGGATTGAAGAGGGTCACGGCCCAGGGAAAAAGGAACGCCACATCGAGATCGACGATGATGAAGAGTATGGCGACAATGTAGAACTGCACGTCGAATTTCATCCGCGCGTCATCAAACGCGTTGAACCCGCATTCATAGGTGGAGACCTTTTCAGGGTCGGGGTCGGACGGGGCGATGATCGCCGGGGCGACAAGGAAGCCAATGCCGAGCGCCAGGGAAATCCCGAAAAAAACGATAATTGGCAAATAGTTAAGTAAAAAATCCGGCGTCGCCACGCGCGCACGCTCCCATGTTTTGCGGCCGGCGAACAGATCGCTCAGCGCCGTCTTCAAACTGGCCGGAAAGTAGGGAGTTGCGACCGCGAAGGCAACGCGATTCGGCCTATCTGAGGCTGAAAACCGCAGGCGGCAAGTTGGGCGTAAATGCCGGTGATTTCAGGTTTTTTTTCTTCGCGCCGCACGCTAAACGGGCGGTTGACGGTCACCATCTTCAACCTCAGGGAACCCGCATCATGTTCGCAGACGTCAAACCCTTGCCGCCCGATCCAATCCTTGGTCTTTCAGCGGCGTTCAAAAAGGACCCCCGCGCCGACAAAATTGACCTTGGCGTTGGCGTTTTCCGTGATTTGACCGGCAATACGCCCGTGATGGCGGCCGTCGCGAAAGCAGAGGCGACACTTCTGCAGGCGCAAAACACAAAGGTCTATATCCCCGTCGCCGGGGCGCCAGGTTTCGCCGAGGGACTTCTCGATCTCCTGTTCGGCGCTGATCATCCCGTCCTCGCCGCCGGCCGGGTCACAGCGATCCAGGCCGCCGGCGGATGCGGGTCGTTGCGGGTCGGCGGGGAGCTCCTCGCCTCTTTCGGCGCGAAAGGCGTCACGACCGGCGCGCCGACCTGGCCTAATCACGGCCCCCTTCTCGGCGCTGCTGGCCTCGCGCTCAATCAGATCGATTATTATGACGGCGCCGCCCGTGCGATCGATTTCCCGGCGTTCGAAGCCGGCGTGCGCAAATTGGGGCCTGGCGACGTCCTATTGCTCCATGGTCCCTGCCACAACCCGACAGGGGCTGATCTTGCCCATGACCAGATCCGATCGATTGCAGACCTCGCCCTGGAACGCGAATTCACCGTTCTCGTTGACTGCGCCTATCATGGCTTCGCCAGCGATCTGGAGAATGACGCGTTTATCGTTCGCGAATTGGCGTCACGCCTGCCGGAACTATTGGTCACCTATTCATGCTCGAAAAACTTCGGCCTTTATCGCGAGCGGACCGGCGCGCTCATCATGGTTGGGCGAACGGCGGAAGACGCTGACGCGCTGAAGACGCATGCGATGAAGCTGACCCGGGCGAATTATTCCATGCCGCCGGCGCATGGAGGATCAATCGTTTCGGCGATTTTGAATTCTGGCGAATTGAGCGCTCTATGGCGCGACGAACTCGCCGCCATGACCAAAACCGTGAAGGATAATCGCGCCGCGCTCGTGGCCGCGGCGGCCGAGCAGGGCCTTGGCAACGATCTTGGCTATATCAGCGACCAGAACGGCATGTTCTCATTGTTGCCGCTGACCAGAGACCAGGTCGCAAAAGCACGGGAAGAGCACGGCGTTTATATCGTCGGCGCCGGTCGCATCAATCTTTGCGGCGTCAATGCGCAGAACGCACCGCGCATAATCGAAGCCTATCGCGCGGTCACAAAGACATAGAATAATCGCGCACGGCCGCCGCCTCAAACCGGGTCGTCCTAATTTGGCTGCAACGCTTCAACGACGAGATTGACCGCTTCAGACAACGCCGCCGAAGCCGGATTTGACTTTCCGTCTTCGGAACGCGCGCCCTTATAGTGCCCCATACGGACAATTACAGCGTTAAGAGACGGAATGATAATCACATTCTGAACGCCCCCGCCATTCATCGAATAAGCGTCGGCCGGCGCTTTGTCACCGCGCCATTCAGACACCTTCAGCCAGAATTGTCCGCCATACATGCCGTCTTCCCAGGCCGGCGCGGGCGTCGAGACGAAATCCGCCCAACCTTCCGGCAGGATACGTTGGCCTTCCCAAACGCCGTCCTGAAGATAAAGCTGCCCCAGGCGCGCCCAATCGCGCGCGCTGCCATACTCAAAGCCGGTCATGACAAAGTTGCCGAACGCGTCCGGCTCCAACACCATGTTGCGCACGCCGATCTTATCAAAAAGATCAGTCTGCGGAAAGGTAAGGTAGTTCTGACCGCGCGCCTCCACGGTCTGCTTGATGATGTAGCCGATCGCCAGGGGGTCGGAATTGCGATACCGGCCCACAGTGCCTGGCTCGAATTGCAATCCGCGATTGACGGCGAAATCAAAAACGTCGATCGCCTCCATGTATATAAACCCGTGATCAGGCGTCGGATGCGCCCATAAATCCTGGGGACTGGATTGCCCCGCCATGCGCAATCCGCTGGACATGTTCAGAAGGTTTCGGAGCGTAATGGCGCCGCGAAGATCGCCCTCCCCGCCCCACGCGGAAATCGGCGCGGGCGCATCAAGCTCCAGATCTTCGCCCTGCTGCATCAACACTGCGAGCAATGTTGCGGTCAGGCTTTTACCCATCGACCAGCTGGCGAGCGGCGTATTTTTGTCCGCACCCGCCCCATAGCGCTCCGCAACAATCCGGCCGTCATGCACGACAACAAAAGCAGCCGTATGAGCCGAGCCGTCCCCGAAGGCTGCATCAACGGCGGAAAGCAGTCTTTCGTCATCAATTGTGTCAGGGAGCGGATCATCACTTGCCGCATCACCCATGGGCCATGCTTGCGCGTCCGCCGGCGGGAGCGTCGACGGAGATTTTAGAGGTTCAAAATAAACGCCGTTAAAACCTGCAGGATGGATGACGCAGCCCTGGTCGTCGTAAAAACCCGCCGTTCTTTCAATACCGAACAACGACGCTGTCACGCGCCGGCTTTCTTCATCGATATCCAGGCCAACGACTTGCGGCGGAATATCAAAACGTTCGCCGCGTCCCTCCGTGACCATCGGCAGGGCGTTCTGTACAAGCGATTGTTGTGCGTCCATGCCGGAAATGAATACGGATGAACAGACGATTTTTGAAATCATCGCGACGCCATGAGGGATTGCGGCCTGTTCCGGATCACTCGTTATCGCGCCGGCTGATTGCGCGTGCGCGGACGCGCCAAAAGCAAAAACACTCAGCACCGAGATAATCGACGTCATAACATTGGTGCGCATTCGCCGGTTCCTTCCAGTCATTTTTCGGGTTTGGATGCCCATCGCCAGGTTGATCTTGCTGTTTACATGGCGTGACCAGCGTCATCAACCTGGATCGGATATCTCTTGATATCCCGAAATGGTCGCCGATGACTATCGTGGATTGGACGCGTTATGCGCAATCGACTGTAAAAATGCTCGGCGCGGCCACAGCATCCAAAGTCCATCTACAAGCGATTGGACCGTCGTCCGCGTTTGCGGTCTGGCCTATCCGATCAATACGCGTTTCAACGCATTGCGCGCGCCGGAAGGCAGGAGATCAAACCACACCCGCGCCGCATGCCGATTGGCGCGCAGGCGCCACAATATCGGCGCAAAAAGACGACGCCATCCACTTTCGAGCGGCGCCTGCGCGCCTAAAACCTGTTCGATCGCAGCTTGTTGCGGCGCCATGCGCGCCTCGTCTCGCGCCCGTCGTTCCGGCAGGTAGGCGCCGCTGCTGTAGAAACCGGCTCGCCCCGGCTGATTTTCCCATAGCGCGACCGCCGGGCCATTGGCCTCGATTTCGCGCAGGCGCGCGTTAATTAACGTCAGTTGATCTGCGGGCGTCATATGAAAGTCGTATAACCACGTATATGGCCGCCCGGCCGTCCGGCTTTTGAAAGCGCCCAGGGCCGGCGCCAAAACCGGAAGGCCAGCCTCGATTACAGACGTTAAGGTATAGCTATAAGTCTCCGGCCATTGACAGGGAAACCAAACGATCTGTGGTCGGAGATCCGCCAATTTCGACTGCAATTCGTAGTCTTCGTAGGCGCCATGGACGGTCACGCTTTCGTCGAGCGTGCGGTAAGCGTAACCAAGGAGATGGAATTCAATTCCCAGGTGCATTTTCTTTGCGAGCACCGCAACCGCCTCCAGAATATCGGCGCCTTTTTCCTTGCCAAGCGCACCAATCACACAAACCCGCAACGCTGAACCGCGATCGCGTTTGGCGATACGCACCGGCGGAGCTTTTTGTACTAATTCAGTGCCGATATGCTCGTGAACATCGATTTCCAAATCCGGAAAATGCTGATGATAGATTTCGACAACCTCGCGGCTGGGCGCAATCCGCTTTGCACTTGAGCGCAGTATCTCATGCCCGACCCTGACCAGACGATCATATGATTCGTTCTCAACATCTTCAATCAAGCGCGCATGTTTACGGTTCTCTTCCGTATACCGACCGTCAATGTCCGTAAGTGTCGGATTGCGGCCGATAAAATAAAAGTCATGGAGCGTAATCTGGTGCGTCACACCAAGTTCGCGAATGACCTCCGCCGTGAGATCGGCGATGCCTTGAATGTGATTAATGTGAATAAGGTCGACGCCGACATATCGAAAAATGTCGAACAGGAAGTCCTTGCCCGTAGATAACTCAATCGTCTGGTCACAGTCAAACGCCCACGCAGGAAAAATCAGGCGAACCCAGCCGGGCTGTGAGGGCTCCAACCATAAATAGTTTACGTCCTGCGAGAAGTAGTTTCGCAATTCGTTTATATAGCGCCGCGTACCGCCGCCGGCTCCATGCGCAATAATCAAGACGATTGGCTTGTCGGAGGCTGACAAGTAGTGCAACGCCATGCGAAACCGTTCCGCACGCGCCGGGTTTTCGCGAATATGCTCCTGCACTTTGAAAAGATACCCGGGATGAAGACGTTCAACCTCTTTCACCGCGCTCGCCGCTAAGTGTTGACGTTCCGATCCAAAACTGACGTTGCCGGCATGATAAACAAACAAATTCTGTTGCAAGACATTACGAAACCCAGCCGCCGCCGCGCGCCGACAAAAATCGTTTTCCTCGCCATACCCGCGGCCAAACGTTTCCTCATCAAACAAGCCAATTTCATTAATCGCCGCCCTGGACATATACATGCAGAACCCAACGCCCGTCGGCAATTCAACTCCTTCACGCGAACCATGCGCGGAAAACAGCGCATCAAGTTCATGCGTACCCATATCATCCGGCAGGCGGCTGGCATGGCAAAAATTCGGGAAAGAACAAATTTCGCCATTATTCGTAAAGGGTGTAATGGTTGCGATTTTCGGATCACTTTCAGCAAGCGAAAGCATCCGGTCCATCCATCCTTGCGGAACGATGGCGTCGCTATTCAGAATGACAATATCCTTGTCCGCAGTCATCCCAATACCGCGGTTAACAGATTTAACGAAGCCGAGATTTTTCTCGTTCTTTGTCAGTTCAATCAAGCCGCGATCTGCGTAGTCGTCAAGCAGTGCTTCGATGCGCGGGTCCGGACCGCTGTCATAAATGACGATAATGTCGTAATCCGCATCTCCACGTCCGTTAATAGCGCTTTCGATACATTTGTGAACGGATGAAAATCCGCCAAACACAGGTATGATGACCGCGGCGTTGCTCTCGCGAGCGTCGGAACGCGTGCATATCGCCGGCGTAACGCCGATTGAAACCTCTTGGTCGCGGTCAAATTGCTCTGCGTTTTCAAAAATGTCGCGGCGACGGTCTTCGATTTCGTCGACCAACGCTGGATGGTCGAGACGAAACCGTTCAGCAAACGCAGAACTTTTGTCGGTTGCAATTTTTTCGTGGCGTGATGCGGCCTCAAAAGCGATTGGCGCATCCGGGGCGACCGCGTTGACGAAGAATCGCGCCGCCTCTCTTGCGCCGGCGGCTGTCACATCCTCATAAACCAAGGTGCGGGGTTTGATATCATGGGCTTTAAAAAAGCCAAGCATGCTTCGTTCGTTCGTCGCAATGTGATCAAGCCACTTCTGTATCAATCCTTCATCATAGTAGAAATTTTTTTCCGCTTCTGCGCGTTTTTCGGGTGTAGAATTGACAACATCAAAAACGCCTGTCTGCGTCACGCGCCAAATTGAAACCGCCTGGGCGACGATGTCTCGCCGATGAAGTGAGAATGCGAACGTCTCCGTCGCCGGAAAGTTTCGAAAAAATCCTGATCGCGGATTTGTGATGATATCGGGCCACAGAGCGGGCAGATCATGCCAGTTAATCGTAACGCCAAAAACGCCGTTCGGCGATTGGCCCTGGCTCCGCTGAAGCGTCGTATACGCGTCCAGCGAGTTCGCGTTCAGCGACTTGCAAAATGCGGGGAGCATATCGGTGCTGAACCATTCGTCAGGCCAGCCCAGGAGATTGGTCGAGCGTAAAACATCCCGCAACCAAGACGATCCCGTACGCGGGGTCATGTAGATAATGTATTGCCGTTTCGGCTGAACAAAATCCTGCAACGCTTTGTTCAGCGCTACTTCGTCCACCGGTATTTTTGCGAGCAAATTATCGAAATATGTAACGGGTGCGGACAAGAGCGAAAGCCTGCATTATCTGATCCCCCTGCGGTAACCGCCTAAAAGACCCTGCGAAGCGCATGTGTCAACACACATCCATGATTTCTATCCGGGCTCACTGCGATTAACCGCCTCGCCACGACGCCGATTGAGTTCAGACACGTTTTCACCTAGTTCGTATAGCCTCCACCCGGCGCGTCTGCGCTTAACCCAACCGGCACAACCATGGCGCGTCCAATTCATTTCATCATTCATTCGAAAATAAATGCGAAAACCATCCCGCACAGCGTCGGCATGCCGGAATACTCGTATTATTTCGTCTTGCGCGATTTCCAACCCTTGTTGCAAAAAATCGGCACCGTCGAGATCATTTCCAATCCATCCGTCGTCGACGAACATTGGGCGGCGGCCAAGAACCGTGGTGACGATTGCCTGTTTTTGAACTTCACCGCACCGCAAAATATGGCCTCGACGGTGAAATGCCCGACCAGTCATGTGTTCGCCTGGGAATTTCACTCGATCCCGACCGAAAGCTGGCTTGCAGACGGACTGCAAGACTGGCGTTTTGCGCTTCAAGAGCATCAATCGACGATCACGCATTCTGCCTATGCGGCCGATGCGATCAAAGCCGCAATGGGCGAGGATTATCCCGTCGCTATTATCCCCTGTCCGGTCTGGGACAATTTCGCGGCCGAACGCGATGCGATCCCTGACCGCTCGCCGGTGAAAGAAGACGAAACGCTATTTTTCATGGGGCGGGTGTTTGATACCGAACAAATTGAGCTTTTTGTCAGCCAGACGACCTATCTCGCCCATCGCGCCTCGCAGGCGGCAGATCCGGCGCCCAAACCGGTGCGCGCGAAGGGGAGCATTTGGCGCCGCCTCCTGTCGCGCGCGACGAACGCCTCCCCCAAAAATTCGCCTACACCGGCCGCCGTCGGCGCCCCGCCCGGGGAAGATCCACCGGATTTTAGCCCGGAAAAGGAAAACGCGCTGCGGTTGAACGGCGTTGTCTACACGTCGATTTACAATCCGCTAGATGATCGAAAAAACTGGCAGGATATGATTTCTGCGTTTGTCTGGGCCCACAAATCGAATTCGGACGCGACGCTTGTTCTGAAAACGCCCAAGCTGGACCTAAAAGACTTCATGGAGTCACTGGTCGATTTTTTGAAACGGTTTTTACCCTTCAATTGCCGGATCATAGTGCTGAAGGCGTTTCTGGGCGATAGACAATATCGCGATCTTATGTGCGCGACGACATATTATGTTAACACATCTTACGCGGAAGGTCAGTGCCTGCCGCTGATGGAATATTTGTCAGCGGGCGTCCCGGCGATTGCGCCGGCGTCTACAGCGTTGGCGGACTATATTAACGACGATATCGCCTTTGTTGCGGCCGCCCATGCGCAACCATCAACCTGGCAACACGATCCGCGACAGTCATATCGCACCATCTGTTTCCGCGTGGACTGGCTCGCGCTCGTCGACGCATTCGAGCAAAGCTATGCGACCGCGAAAGCTGACCCAGGGGCCTGGCGCTCAATGGGCCAGGCGGCCGCGGATCGATTGGAAGGCCATTGCTCGCTCGGCGCTTGTGAATCTCGTTTGCGGGCTTTTTTGGAAGAGACCGCGCCATTGCGCACAGGCGGGGCCGAGCCATTGACCGGGTAAAGATGGTGGACTTCGACGTTGTGATGACGCAATACCTCCCGCTTGGGTGGACTTGCGGAGGAAATTAACTAGTGACGGCGCGCGACGATCATGCGGTAGAGACGAGTTCAAATACCTTGGACGCAGGCGTGGGCGAAGACCCGTTTTTCATTTTAGGGTGTGTGCGATCCGGGACAACCATGCTCCGTGACGTCATCGCGTCGCATCCGCGATTGTTTTGCCCAAACGAAACCCACTTCTTTCGATTTCCAGATCCGTTCGGGACGATGTCTTTCATTCGCCCCCTGATGAATCAGAAATTATTTAAAAATCATCGCCGCCTGGATAATCTGGATGAGGAGATGTTCCGCGACGAGATCCTCCTGAAATCCTTCACCCGGGGCGAATTGATGCGCAATTACGCGCGCGCCTATCTTGAAGCAAATAACGCCCCGGACGACGCCCGCTGGTTCGACAAAACACCACAGAATATATACGGCGCCGCGCTAATCGCGGAATATTTCCCGACCGCCAAATTTATTCACATCGTCCGCAATCCGTTAAATGTCGTCACGAGCCTGCGCAGCTCAACCGTCATGGTGATAAAAGAAACCGTCGGCGCCGCGAATTATTGGTTAGAATCGGCAATTATCATGCAATCCTTGAAGCACCTTGTTGGTGACCGATTATATGAAGTTACCTATGATCGTTTCACGAATGATCCAAAAAACGAGATTGCGAAAATCCTCGATTTTCTCGGTGAGAACGCCAGCGAATTAACATTTAATTTTAACAAAATCCGCCCGGAGCCGAACAAATTCGAGAAAGTCCTGCCGCCGGAAGATATCGAAATGGTTCGGAAAATTTGCGCCGATCACGCCAGCCGATATGGATTTAGTCTCTAGGATCGGTTTTGATCGAGACGGTATCTTCGATCAGTCTGAATGCGCGCAAAGTGAGCCGGAACGCAAATGCCGAAAACAGCAATCATCACGGGCGTTACCGGTCAGGACGGCGCGTATCTCGCGCGACGATTACTCAATGATGGCGACATCGTCGTCGGCACCTACCGGGCGCCGAATTTCTGGCGTTTGCAAGAACTTGGCGTTGCCGGTCATGATCGCCTTGAGCTTGTTGAGCACGACCTGAAAGATCTCGGATCGTCAATCCGCCTGCTTGATCGGATTAAGCCGGACGAGGTTTACAATCTCGCAGCGCAAAGCGCCGTGCACGCTTCATTCAACCAGCCCGTCTCGACGGCGGAGGTCACGGGGATCGGGGCATTGAATATGCTTGAATCCATTCGCATCGTAAACGAACATATTCGGTTCTATCAAGCCTCGACGTCAGAACTGTTCGGAAACGCCGCCGAGGCGCCGCAAACGGAGGAAACGCCGTTTTATCCGCGCAGCCCCTACGCAGTCGCAAAACTCTTCGCGCACTGGGCGACGGTGAATTATCGCGAAGCCTTTGGCATGTTTTGTTCCGCTGGAATTTTATTTAATCACGAGTCCCCGCTCCGTGGCGAATCATTCGTTACGCGCAAAATCTCAAAAGGGGTTGCGGAAATCCATGCGGGTCGACGTGATTGCATCGAGCTTGGGAACTTGAATGTTCAACGCGATTGGGGCTATGCCGAAGAATATGTCGACGGAATGATACGTATGCTGCGTAATGATGCGCCGGATACTTTTGTTCTCGCGACCAATCGATCAGAATCTGTTCGTCGTTTCGTTGAGCTATCATTTCAGGTCATCGGGGTTGAGATATCATGGCGCGGTGAAGGAGAAACGGAAATCGGTTTCTCCACGAACGCAAGCGCGCCGCTGGTAAAAATTAACCCCAAATTCTATCGCCCGGCGGATGTCACGTTAATCAAAGGCGATGCGTCAAAAGCGGAGTCTCGGCTAGGATGGCGCGCCAAAACAAACTTGGAAGAGCTTTGTGCGCTGATGGTAAAGCGCGATCTAGACCGCATAGACGCCTCTTAGGACTCGCATTGATATATGAAAATACAAAGCCATACTCTTCTGGTTAGCGCTGCAGAATGACGACAGAACCGAATAGAAAACAAGCTGACGAACTTAAAGAAAAACTGCGTTCTGATGCGACATATCGCGAGGCATTTTTTGACGCCCATGACGCTGGATTGCTCCTGGCGCAAGGGAAAGAAATATTCATCGTCAACGCGCAAGACACCATCATTTCTAAAACGCTGTTCGTCGACGGAGCGTTTGATTTCGAAAAATTCGAGCGCGCTGCAACGATCGCAAAGGTAGACAGCGCTCACGCCACCCTGATCGACGTAGGCGCGAACTTAGGGTCGATTTGCATTCCCGCTTTAGCCCGCAATTGCGTGAAGCACGCCGTCGCCATCGAGCCGGAACCGCAAAACTTCAAGTTATTGCGCACCAACGCAATCCTGAATGGCGTTGACTCTCAGATGACGGTTCATCAGACGGCGCTCGGATCGCATGAAGACCGAGACGCCGTTTTTGAACTCAGCAAAAACAATTTTGGCGATCACCGCATTTTTAGCGCGTGCGATTCCGGGCGTTTCGGCGAAGCGGAACGCGAGCGCATCCATGTCAACATTTCAACGCTGGATAAGGTCGTTGCGCCGGTTTTCGATCAACCTCTATTTCTCTGGATCGATACGCAAGGCTATGAGGGCCATATTCTTGCGGGCGCGCCCGAAATCCTGAAAATTGCGCCGCCGGCGGTGATTGAGTTTTGGCCTTATGGCTTGAAGCGCGCCAATGGGTATGAAAGGCTTAAAGAGGCGCTTAAGGGTTCCAACTATACGGAATTTGTCGATTTGGACGGGGATAACCCGAACCCCGTCGCGCTGACCGATGAGAATCTGGACCGCATCTATAGGGCGCTGGGAGAGAATTGGCCCTTCACCGACCTGCTGCTGATGCGCAGTTAAAACATAACTTTACCGGGTCTGATTCAAGTCGCCGCTTCGATCCAACCGACTCCCCGTTTTTCCCGGGCCCGGATGCAGGCATTGGTCTTGCCGCGCTCCGTTCAGATCGATATAGGCAATCGTCTGCGCCGAACGCAGGGGACGGCGCACGGACAAACGACCATGCTTTTCATACTTTACTCGAAAACAAACGCGCGCACGATTGCAGCAAAACTCGGCACGCCCGAATACAGTTATTACTTCATTCTGAAGTCGTATCTGCCCTTTCTGGAGCAATTCGGCGACATTCGTATTGTCTATGAACCAGAGACCGAAGTTGATGAGATCTATCGGGCTTGCCAACAGGAGGGAAGGCCCTGCGTTTTTCTGAACTTCACCGCGCCTCAAAATTATATCGCGGGCATTGAATGCCCGACAATCCACGTCGTTGCCTGGGAATACAGCACGGTCCCTACCGAGACGTGGAATGATGATGAACGCAATGACTGGCGGGTCGCATTCTCGCAAATCCTGGGCGCCATTACGATCAGCGCGTATTCGGCCGAAGTCATCCAGGACGAGATGGGACCGGAGTTTCCCGTGGCGGCGGTCCCGTGCGCGGTTTGGGACGGCGTGTCGCGGTTTCGCGGCTCACCGATCATCGCCAATCCAATCAAGTCCGCGTCGATTGAATTTGACGGCGTTTTGATCGACTCCAAAATACTAGATCTGTCCATCAATCTTCCCACCGACGAAGAACTCGCAAAGCATAAAGATCGCGGCGATGCGCAAATGTATTTAATGCGCGAAAAAGTTGAACGAATAAATCGCGACGATGAGGCGTTGAATAGAAAGATTGCCGCCGAGCATGAACGAATCACAGCCGAATGGCGCCATCTTAACGGCATGTATGCAAACATGAGGACGGAGTTAGAAACGCCGATCGCTTACGCAAAAGAAGAAACCCGCAGAGAAGTTCAACGCGAACTTGAAGAAAGCGCCGCAGCACAACACCAATCGCGCCTCGCCAAACGTAAAAGCCTCAAAGGGCGTTTATTGCTTTTAACAGACTTCGCTCTCGCAATTCGTAAAGAATTGAGCTTCCACCTTCGCAAAAATCCGCGCGCACCCGAAGCCCCGCAGATTTTAATGAATCAAAACGATGTAGATGGGTCAATATCAGCAGATCAGAAAATCTTACAAAAATCCTACGATGCAGAGGTCAATCAAGCCGAGCGAGAGGAGAAAGACGCCAACTCTGCGTTGCCGGCATTACAGGACGTCGATATGGAGGCGTTCGACACGCTGGATATGGAAGAACCTGTCGAAACCGACAGCGCATCGAACCAACGAGTAGACCTGGACGGCGTCGTCTACACCGCGCTGATCAATCCGTTCGACGGACGCAAAAACTGGGTCGATATGGTGGTGGCGTTTTGCTGGGCGTTTAAAGATGTAGAAGATGCAACGCTCGTGTTAAAAGTATCAGCTTCTCATATCGTCCAGTTTGCAGACGAGTTTGTCTTCTACCTCAGGCGCCTCGCCCCGATGAAATGCCGGATTGTGGTCATCTATGCATATCTCGACGGCGACGCCTATGACACACTCTTTCTGTCCACGTCATTTTACGTGAACACTTCCTATGGCGAAGGACAGTCGATCCCCTTATGCGAAGCAATGTCATCAGGCATCCCGGCGATCGCGCCCAAACACACGGCGATGCGCGATTATGTCGATAACGACGCCGCAATCGTCTTTGATACGCGCCCCCAACTTACCCATTGGCAACATGATCCGCGCCGAGCGCTCCGGTGCATGCATTTCAAACCGGACTGGATGAGTCTCGTGGAGGCCTATCGCGAAAGCTACGATATCGCGAAAAACGATCCGGAACGCTA